>NZ_JBFAIA010000009.1:0-117452 GCF_040654455.1 Nonomuraea sp. NPDC050691 | reverse complement strand
GCGCGTGCTGGTGGCCGAGCCGCGGCGGCTCGCCGTCCGCGCGGCGGCCCGCCGGATGGGGGTGAGCTACGCCATCCGCGGCGAGCGGCACACCGGCGCGGACCCGAGAGTGGAGGTCGTCACCACCGGTCTGCTCCTCCAGCGCCTCCAGCACGACCCCGAGCTGCCCGGCGCCGACGTCGTCGTGCTGGACGAGTGCCACGAGCGGCACCTGGACGCCGACACGGCGCTCGCCTTCCTCCTCGACGTGCGCGAGACGCTCCGCCCCGACCTGCGCCTGCTGGCCACCTCCGCCACGGCCGACGCCGCGCCCTGGTCCCGGCTGCTCGGCGGCGCGCCGGTCGTGGCGGCGTCCGGCACGCCCCACCCGGTGGAGACCGTCTGGGCGCCGCCGGCCCGCCCGCTCGCCCCGCCCCACGGGATGCGCGTCGATCCGGCGCTGCTCGCGCACGTGGACCAGCTCGTACGGCGGGCACTGGCCGAACGCGAAGGGGACGTGCTGTGCTTCCTCCCCGGCACGGCCGAGATCGCCAGGGTGGCGGGCCGGCTGCATGGCCTCACGGACAGCGTGGAGATCCTCCAGGTCCACGGCCAGGCGCCGGCCCGCGTGCAGGACGCCGTCCTGTCGCCCGGGTCCCGGCGCCGGGTGGTGCTGGCCACGTCGGTCGCCGAGTCGAGCCTGACCGTGCCGGGTGTCCGCGTGGTGGTGGACTCCGGCCTGGCCCGCGAGCCGCGCACCGACCACGCCCGCGGCCTCGGCTCGCTCACGACCGTCCGCGTCTCCAAGGCCGCCGCCGTCCAGCGCGCCGGCCGGGCGGGCCGCGAGGCTCCCGGCACCGTGTACCGCTGCTGGACCGAGGCCGAGCACGGACGGCTGGCCGACCATCCGAGGCCCGAGATCGCGCTCGCCGACCTGACCGGGTTCGCCCTCCAGGCGGCCTGCTGGGGCGTGACGGACCCGGCGGCCCTGGCGCTGCTGGACCCGCCGCCCCCCGCCGCGATGGCCGCCGCCACCGCGATCCTGACCGATCTGGGCGCCCTCGACGGCGGCCGGGTGACCGCCCGGGGCCGGCGGATGGCCCGGCTGGGCCTGCACCCCCGGCTGGCGCGGGCGCTGCTCGACGCCGGCCCGCGCGCCGCCGAGGTGGTCGCCCTGCTGTCGGAGCAACTACCGCGCGACGCGGGCGACGACCTGGTGGAGGTCTGGCGCTCGGCCCGCCGCGGCGGCGACGCCTTCGCCTCCCGCTGGCGACAGGAGGTCAAACGCCTGTCGAGGTCACTCGCACCCGGGAACGGCGGTGCGTCCGAGGGCGGCCCGGCCAAGGGCGGCGTGTCCGGTGTCGGCGCCATGCCCGGCAGCGGCGCCGGTGACGGCGGGGCCGGTGGCGGGTTGGCGGATGACGCGTTCGCCGGGCTGGTGGTCGCTCTGGCGTTCCCCGAACGGGTGGCCAGGCGGCGCGGCGGCGGCTACCTGATGGCCTCCGGCACGGCCGCCGCACTCGGCGAGGGGTCGAGACTCGCCCGGGCGCCGTGGCTGGCCGTGGCGGTGGCCGACCGTCCCACCGGCTCGGCGTCGGCGCGCGTACGGCAGGCCGTGGAGATCGACGAGGCGACCGCGCGGCTCGCCCATCCCGTCACGACCGAGGAGGAGGTCGCCTGGCGCGTACCCCCGGGCGAGCGGCGCGGCGACGTCGCCGCGCGGGTCGTCGAGCGGCTGGGCGCGATCGAGCTGTCGTCGGCGCCGCTGCCCGACGCCGACGTGCGCGAGGCCCTGCTGCACGGCCTGCGCACCGAGGACGTCCTGACCTGGACGAAGGAGGCGCGGGCGGTACGCGCCCGGCTGGCGTTCTGCCACCGCGCCGCCGGGGATCCGTGGCCGGACGTGGGCGGCGCCGGGCCCGGCATGGACGCCCTGACGGCCCTGGCCGACCGCTGGCTGGAGCCCGAGCTGTCCAGGGCCCGCCGCCGCGCCGACCTGGAGCGGATCGACGTGGCCACGGCCCTGCTCCGCCTGGTCCCGTGGAGCGAGCGGCTCGACACGGTCGCGCCGGAGCGCGTCGAGGTGCCCAGCGGTTCACGCGTCCGGGTCGACTACTCGGAGGAGCGACCGGTGCTCGCGGTCAAGCTCCAGGAGCTGTTCGGCTGGGACTCCGCCCCGGCCGTCGCGGGGGTGCCGCTGCTCGTGCACCTGCTCTCCCCGGCCGGGCGTCCGGTGGCGGTGACGGCCGACCTGGCGTCGTTCTGGCGCGACGGCTACC
This sequence comes from Nonomuraea sp. NPDC050691, assembly GCF_040654455.1. Lineage (NCBI taxonomy): Bacteria > Bacillati > Actinomycetota > Actinomycetes > Streptosporangiales > Streptosporangiaceae > Nonomuraea > Nonomuraea sp. NPDC050691. Next base: position 115,194 of record NZ_JBFAIA010000009.1, on the reverse strand, counting down.
GCGCGGTACGGGCGGAGCTGCGCGGCCGCTACCCCCGGCACCCCTGGCCGGAGGACCCGCTGACCGCGCCCCCCACGAGCCGCACGAACAGGAGAACGTGACCCACGTGAACGCCGACCACCTGGACCCGCGGGAAAGCCGGACACGCGTGGACCGTGCCGCCGTGGTCCGCGAAGCGGCACGCGACAACGCGGCCTGGTGTGACGCGATGTGCCGCGCGCACGGCCTGCCCGGCCGCTTCACCGCCCACGCCTGGACCAACCCGCGCCGCACCCCGCCCTACTACCCCGACGCCGTCACCCTCTCCCCCGCCGCCATCGAGGACGGCGTGCTCGGCGGCATCGACGCGGGCCCCGGCGCCTCGGTCAAGGACAGCTTCGCCGCCCTGGACCTGGCGCCGCACGGCTTCCACGTGCTGTTCGAGGCGCGCTGGATCCACCGGCCGCCCGCCCCGCCCCCCGACTCCGCCGGGGACGTCGTCTGGGAGCGGGTGCGCGCCGCGTCCGAGCTGCGGGAGTGGGAGCGGGCCTGCTTCGGCGGCGGCGCGGACGGCCTCTTCCCGCCGTCGCTGCTGGAGGAGGCCGCCATCCTGTACGGCCGGCGCGACGGCGAGGTCGTGTGCGGCGGCGTGCTGACCCTCACGGGCGAAGCGGTGGGCGTCTCCAACGTCTTCGCGACCGGCGGCTGCGACGACGACACGGCATGGGCCGGGACGGTCGCCCAGGCGGCCCGGCTGTTCCCGGGCCGTGCCCTGGTGGGCTACGAGACGGACACCGCCCCGGCCGAGCGCCACGGCTTCACCCCGACCGGCCCGCTCAGGATCTGGCTCCGCAGCTGACCCGCCGAGAACTCCGCGGGGCGCCTCTCCGTCCGTCCACGGAAACGCCGGGAACGGGCCGCCGGGTCCGGGACGTGGGCGCGCGTCAGGCGCCCACCCCGCCGAGCACGTCGTCCAGGTCCACGTCCTCCAGCACCCGGACCCGCTCCCGTCCCGTCTCCAGGTCCTTGAACCCGCTCGACGTGCCCACGCACACCACCGGCCCGTCGAACTCACGCCCCAGCCTCCGGTAGCCCGCCAGCCCGGCGGCGCCCGACAGCTCCTGCCACAGTCCCTGCCGGGCCAGCAGGTCCCGGGCCGCGCGCAGCTCGTCGTCGGTGACGGGCACCGCCTCTCCCCCGCTGTCGCGGACCGCGCGCACGCCCCGGTGGCCGCCGACCGCGCAGGCGATGCCGTACGCGCCGGTGGGCCCGATCTCGACGATCGCCGCGGGCCTCCCCGTCGCGAGGGCCCGCGCGTGCGGCGCCCCCACGGCCGGTTCGCAGGCGTACACACGCGGCGCCGTCTCCGTGACCCCGAGCCGGCGCAGCTCAGCGAACCCCTTCCACACCCCGTACAGCATCTCCGCGTACCCCGTCGGCGCGAACACCGCCGCCGGGACCCGCCCGAGCTGCAGGAACAGCTCGTACGCGATGGTCTTGTACCCCTCGGCCCCGAACGGGTGCCCCGTATGCGTCACGGTGAGGTTGCTGACCGGGTGATAGCCGTACCGGTCCACGATCCGGCGCATCAGCGGCCAGCGGTCCTCGGCCGGCAGGGTCAGGACCTTCGCCCCGTACGCGCGGACGAACGACTGCACGGCGGGCGGGGCCTCCGCCGAGGCGAGCACGATCGCGGGGAGCCCGGCGCGGGCCGCGTAGGCGGCGGCCGAGGCGCCGTGGTTGCCCGAGGAGGCGACGACCACGCCGGGGGCGCCGGCGCCCACGGCGGCGCTGACCGCGACCCGGTTGAGGCGGTCCTTGTGCGACCAGGTGGGGTTGCGCGACTCGTCCTTGAGGTACACGCCGGGCAGTCCGTCGAGCTCCAGCAGCGGCGTGCCGCCCTCGCCGAGCGTCGGCGCGTGCAGCGGCGGCAGCAGCGGCGCCCAGCGCGCCAGGTCGGGCCCGGGAGCCTGCGCGAACAGCGCCGTGTCCACGTCCTCGTAGGCGTAGTCCACCTCGACCGGGTAGGCGATCTCAGCCGTGCTGGTCTCGGGACAGCCGCGCACCTGCGGCGGCCAGAGCGGGAACGTGACGGACGGGTCGCCCAGCGAACGCTGGCCGGTGGCGAGGGAGGCTCCGTTCATTGTGCCGAGACTAATCACCTCAGAAAGAGACCTCGCCACCGGAGGCCGGACGTTGCACACTTCTAGGCATGTCGTGGGCCGGAAGATCCGCAGTCGAGATCGCCTCCGCCGTGCGCCGCGGCGAGGTGAGCGCCGAGGCGGTCGTCGAGGAGCATCTTGACGTGATCGCGCGGCGCGACCCGCAGGTGGGCGCGTTCCGGCGGGTCAGGAAGCAGGCCGTGGAGGAGGCGCGGGCGCTGGGCGGGCGTCGCGACCTCGCCGACCTGCCGCTCGCCGGGGTACCGGTGGCGGTCAAGGACAACCTGGAGGTCGCGGGCGAGGCCATGCGGGCCGGCTCCGCCGCGACAGCCGTGGTCCCCGAGCCGCGCGACCACGAGACCGTCGCCCGGCTGCGCGCGGCCGGCGCGGTCGTGGTCGGCCTGACGAACCTGCCCGAGCTGGGCCTCGTCGGGTTCGGCGACAGCGTCCACGGCACCGTGCGCAACCCGTGGAACCTCTCCCGTACGGCCGGCGGCTCCTCCTCGGGCAGCGCCGCGGCCGTGGCGGCGGGCATGGTGCCGATCGCCCTCGGCAACGACGGCATGGGCTCGCTGCGGATCCCGGCGGCGGCCTGCGGGGTGTTCGCCGTGAAGCCGGGCGCGGGGCTGGTGCCGCGGCCCGGCGACGACTGGGACGGGCTGAGCGAGAACGGCCCCCTGGCCGCGCACGTGCCGGACCTGGCGCTGGCCCTGTCGGTGCTGGCGGCCGACCCCGCGCTGGCCGAGTCGTGGCGCGCGGGCAGGCGGCGGGAGCCGGCGCCCCGGATGCTGCGCTCGGTGTGGGCGGGCGAGGACGAGGTGTGGGAGCCGCCGGCGCCGCCGGCCGAGGAGGAGTTCGACCTGCGGATCGCGTACGCGCCGCAGCCGCTGCCGGCGGGGCTGCCGATGGACCGGGAGTTCCGGGCGGCGGTGCGCGGGGCGGCCGAGACGCTCCGGGTGGCGGGGCACACGGTCGTGGAGCACGAGCGCCGGCTGCCGTTCTGGCTGGGGCTGTCCACCATGGCCGCCTGGCTGTCGCGCGCCGCCGAGGCCGTCGACGGCCTCTCCCGCCCCACGACCGGCGGCGGGACCGGCGGGACGACCGGTAACAGGGCTGAAGGCGCCGGCGGCGGGCCGGAGCTCGACCGCCGTAGCCGGGCGCTGGCGCGTGGCGGTCGGGTGCTGAAGGCGCTGAGCCTGGACGGGGCACGCGGGCGGGCGCGCTGGCAGGCGTACGCGGCCGACCAGTGGTTCGGTGACGCGGACGTGCTCATCACCCCGGTCCTGGCCACCGTGCCGCCCACGGCCGGCGGCTGGCGCGAGCGCGGGTTCGCCCGCAACGCGCTGGCCAACATGAGGTTCGCCCCGGCGACCGGGCCGTGGAACATGTGCGGCTGGCCCGCCCTGGCCGTGCCGATCGCGACGCATTCGACCGGCATGCCGATCGGCGTGCAGCTCGTCGCACCACCGGGCGGGGAGCCGCAGCTCCTCGGCCTGGCCGCGCAGCTCGAAGCCGCCCACCCGCTGGTCCGCCCGCCCGGCATGTCCACGTGACGCGTGCCCGGCATGTCCACATGACAAGTGCCCGGCATGTCGACATGACCGAGGCCGGCCGCCGTCTACCGGGGTCAGGGCTTGCCGGGCCGTTTCCTGCCCAGCATGGCGACCACGCGGCGGGCGGTCGTGATCGCGGCGGAGCCGACCGCCCCGACCAGGGGTTCGCGCTCCTCCTCCGCCGTGGGCCCCGTGTCGGGGTGCGCGGGCGGGACACAGCCGGCCCGGCAGGCTTCGAGCTGCGCCGCGAACGCGATGCCCAGGAAGAGCGCGATCGAGCTGAGGAACGACCACAGCAGCAGCGCCATGACCGCCGTCAGCGGTCCGTACGTGGCGCCGAAGGTGCTGTTGTTGGCCGTGTACAGGGCCAGGGCCAGCGTGAAGAGGGTCCACAGGGCCAGGGCCACCAGCGCGCCGAAGGCGAGCCAGCTGTGTCCGGGCTGCCTGCGCCGCGGCGAGGCCCTGAACAGGGTGACCGTGGACACCAGCGCGAGCAGGAAGCCGAGCGGCCACCGGACGAGCGCGTACGCCTGCCGCGCCCCGCCGCCCCAGCCGAAGACGTCGGACATCGCCTCGCCGATGGCCCCGCCGCCGACCATGACCGTGAAGCCGGTGATCATGCTCACCCCGGCGACCAGCGCGAGCAGGGCGGCCCTGGCGTACTTGCGATGGAACGGCCGGTCGCGCTCGACACCGTAGATCCGGTTCGCGCCTCGCTCGAACTGCGCCATCGCCGTGGTCAGCGCCACCATCGTGGTGGCCAGGCCCAGCCACAGGGCGAGCGCGTCCCGGGCGTGGTGCCCGTTGCCCAGGGCCTCCTTGACCGCCGCGCCGTCGCCGGGGGCCAGGCGGCTCAGGGTGAGTTCGAGCACCTGGCCGAGCTCTTCCTGGTGGGTGACGGAGCTGAGGCCGACCAGCGCGATGGCGCCGGGGATGATGGCCAGGCAGATCTGGAAGGCGAGCGCGCGTGAGTGGCTCATGCCGTCGCCGTACCTGAACCGGACCAGCGAGTCGCGCGTGAGGTGCCATGCGCCGTACTTGCGCAGGGTCGCCCACGCGTCGTCGGCGGACAGCTCGTCGCCCTTCATGGTGCGCGTCTGGGGGACGGACACGGTAGATCCCACGGCGAGAACTTATACCCGTTTTCGGGAGGAATGCGGAGTTAAGCCCGGCCGTACGGCCGAGCCAGGTCGGCCGGACGGCTGATGTCCGTGATCCGGTGACGCGGACAGCATGGCTTGCTGTGAAACATGTCCTCCTGGCGCTTCTCCTGGCGTCGCCCCCGACGCCCGCTCCGCCGCCCGTCTCCTGGCATCCCTGTGGCACGCGGCAGGCGGAGTGCGGCACCGTCGAGGTCCCGCTCGACTGGGCATCCCCGGCCGGCCGCACGATCAAGCTGTCCGTCGTACGCCGCAAGGCCACCGGCGAACGCCTCGGCACCCTCTTCTTCAACCCCGGCGGCCCCGGCGGCCAGGCCGTGATGCTGCTGCGCGACTACCCCCAGTACGCCGTCAGCGACGAGCTGCTGCGCCGGTTCGACGTGGTGGGCGTCGACCCGCGGGGCGTCGGCGAGAGCTCGGCCGTGACGTGCGAGCGCCCCGTCCACGACCCGGCCGTGACGCAGTTCCCCGAGACCTTCGCCCAGTACCGCGCGCTGGTGGCGCACAACCGGGCCGTCGGCCTGAGCTGCCTGTCGGGCACCGGCCCCCTGCTTCGTGAGATCGACACCACGAGCGTCGCCCGCGACTTCGACGCGGTCAGAGCCGCGCTCGGGGAGTCGAGGATCAGCTTCCTCGGCAAGTCCTACGGCACCATGCTGGGCACCGAGTACGCGCGGCTCTTCCCGGACCGGGTCCGTACGATGGCGCTCGACGGCGCCGTCGACCACAGCCTCCGCTCGGAGCGGCTCGTCGCCGACGCCTCCCTCGCCGTCGAGGACTCCTTCGGACGCTTCACGGCCTGGTGCGCCGGGACGCCGGCCTGCGCGCTGCACGGCCGCGACGTCGCGCGGGTGTGGGACGACCTGGTGGCCAGGGCCGCGCGCGAGCCCATCCCGGTCAAGGGCGGCCGTCCCATGACCGCCGAGGAGTTGCGCTACGTCGCCTACGTCTTCCTCAACCAGCTCCCCGAGTACGGCAAGGGCCTGGCCAACGGCATAGCACTGGCCGAGAAGGGCGACGCCCGGATCCTCGCCTCCGTCCGGGCCTCCGCCCTGGACGACCCGGCTAGCACGGCGGCCTACCGGTCGATCCTGTGCCTCGACATCGCCCACGGCATCAGCGGCTACCGCGACCTGCGCGCCCGGCTCGACCGCGTCCGGAAGCTCTCGCCGCACATGAAGGGCACCTCGGAGTTCTGGGACATGACGGCGGGCTGCCTCGGCTGGCCGATCCCACCCACGAACCCGCAACGCCCGCTGAACGTCCGCGGCGTCCCACCGGTGCTCGTGGTCGGCAACACCCACGACCCCGCGACTCCCCTGTCCTGGGCGCGCAGCCTGTCGTCCCGCATCCACGGCTCCGGGCTCCTGGTGAACGACGAGAACGGCGGCGACGGGCACAGTTCCTACCTCAGAGCGGCCTGCGCCACGGCCCGCATCGACGACTACCTGGTGTCGGGCGAGCTTCCCCCGGCCGGGACCGTCTGCCGGCAGGCCCCGGCGCCCTAGCCGAGCCCGCCTCAGTCGAGCCGCCGTGGACGAGGCCCTCTCGGGCGCGGCCGCCTCAGTCGAGCCCCAGGTCGGGCAGCGTCCTCCTGGCGTGGTCGATGAGCGCCCGCGCCGCCGGGCTGACCTCGCCCTCCGACCGCCACGCGATCGCCATGCGCCCGCGCAGCCGCGGCCCGGTGAGCTCCATGACGTGCACCAGGCCCTCGGCCCCGCTCACCGCCGACTCCGGCAGCACGGCGACCCCGAGGCCGCGGGCGGCGAGCCGGGCGAGCACCAGCGGCTCGCTGGCCTCCAGCGACACCCGGGGCCGGAACCCCGCCGCCGCGCACCCGTCCTCCAGGGCCGCCCGCAGCCCGGTGCCCGGCGGCAGGCAGAGCAGCGGCCGTCCCTCCAGGTCGGCCAGCTCGATCCCGGACCGCCCGGCCAGCTCGTGGTCGAGGCCCACGGCCGCGACGAGCGGCCGGCTCACCACGATCTGCACGTCGAGCCCGGGCGGCACGCTCGGCCCGAGCCCGAACAGCCCGAGGTCCATCCGCCCGGTCTGCACGTCGCGGACCACGGTCTCCGGGTCGGCCTCCTTGAGGGTGATCTCGACGGCCGGATGGGCGTCGTGGAAGTCGGCCAGCAGCCCCGGCACGTCGAGCACGCTGGGCAGGGAGACTCCGCCCATCACCACGTGCCCGCGCAGCAGCCCGGTCAGCTCGTCGACCACCTGCCGGGCGCCGGCCACGGCCTTGAGCGCGGCCCGCGCGTAGGGCAGCACGGCCTCGCCCGCCGCGGTCAGCCGGACGGCGCGCGCCGACCGGTCGAACAGCGGCTGGCCCAGCTCCCGTTCGAGCTGGCGGATCTGCGCGCTGACCCCGGGCTGGGCGACGTGCAGCGAGGCGGCGGCCCGGGTGAAGCTCGCCTCCTCGGCGACGGCCACGAAGTACGCGAGCTGACGAAGTTCCATAACCGTCGATTATAGACAGGAGTAGAACTATCTCTTGGACTTCTGACTCCAGGGCCTCCAGCATGGGTCACATGGACATCACGGAGCTGAAGGGCCCGGTGCTGCGGCCGGGCGACGAGCGTTACGACAACGAGCGGACCGGCTTCCAGGCGCTCGCCGCGCACCGGCCGGACGTCGTGGCCGGCGTGGTGGACGCGGACGACGTGCGGCTGGCCGTGGCGTACGCGGTGGCGGAGGACCTTCCGGTGGCGGTGCAGGCCACCGGGCACGGGCTGCCGGTGCCGGCCGAGGGCGGCCTTCTCATCAGCACGCACCGGATGACGGGTGTACGGGTGGACCCGGACACGGCGACGGCCCGTATCGAGGCGGGGGTGCGCTGGTCGGCCGTGATCGAGGAGGCGGCGCGGCACGGCCTGGCCCCGCTGTCCGGCTCGGCGCCCTCGGTGGGCGCGGTGTCGTACTCGCTGGGCGGCGGCGTCGGGCTGCTCGCGCGCCGCCACGGCTACGCCGCCGACCAGGTGCGCGCCGTCGAGGTGGTGACCGCCGACGCCGAGCTGCGGCGCGTGACGCCGGAGAGCGACCCCGGCCTGTTCTGGGCGCTGGTGGGCGGGCGCGGCAACTTCGGCGTCGTGACGGCCCTGGAGGTCGGGCTCGTACCGGTGGAGAGCCTGTACGGCGGGGCGCTGTTCTTCGACGCCGACCGGGTGGACGGCGTGCTGCCCGCCTGGCGGGAGTGGACCGACACGGTGCCCGAGGAGATGACCTCGTCGGTCGCGCTCATCCCGTTCCCCGACGCGCCGCAGGTGCCCGAGGCGCTGCGCGGGCGCCGCGTGGCCCACGTCCGCATCGCGTACGCGGGCCCGGCGGAGGAGGGCGAGCCGCTGGTGACGCGGCTGCGCGCGCTCGGCCCCACGCTGAAGGACACCGTGCGGGTCATGCCGTACACCGAGTCGGGCTCCATCCACGACGACCCCGCCGGGCCCGTGGCGTTCTACGCGACCCACACGCTGCTCGAGGACCTGCCGCCGGACGCGGCCGGCGCGCTGGAGGAGGCCGCGGCGGGCCACGTCGTGGAGGTGCGCCACCTCGGTGGGGCGCTGTCACGGCCCGGCCCGGCGGCCAACGCGGTCGGCAACCGCGACGCCGCCTTCCACGCCGGCCTGTTGTCGCGGCTGGCCCCGGGCGCCGACCCCGCTCCCGTGCGGCCCGTCCACGAACGGGTGCGCGCGGCGCTGGCCCCGTGGTCCACCGGGGGCCGCGCGCTCACCTTCCTGTACGGCGAGCACGCGAACCCCGACGAGGTGCGCAGGGCCTACGCCCCGGACGTCTACCGCCGCCTGGCCGCGCTCAAGGCGGTCTGGGACCCGGCCAACGTCTTCCGCCTCAACCACAACATCCCACCGGCCTCCTGATCGAGGCGGTTAGGTGACGACGGGGCCGCTCAGACGCCCAGGGGGTGCCAGACGGTCTTGGTCTCCAGGAAGCGCGTCATGCGGGCCAGGCCCGGGTCGGCGGTCCAGTCCGCGGGCTCCGGCGTGGGCCGCAGGACCCGCTTGAGGTTGCCGGCCGCCTCCTGCTCGCAGCGCAGCGCCAGGTCGGCGTCCGTCACCCCGGTCAGGTCCAGCCCGTTGACGTCCATGTGGGCCGCCAGCCAGGGAGCCAGCTCCGCCTGCCGCCCGGTGAGGACGTTGACCACCCCGCCCGGCAGGTCGGAGGTGGCCAGCACCTCCGCGAACGTGATCGCCGCGAGCGGCGACGGCTCGGAGGCGACCACGACGCACGTGTTGCCCGTGACGACGGCGGGCGCCACGACCGACACCAGCCCCAGCAGCGGGTCGGCGGGCGCGACGACCGCGACCACGCCGGTCGGCTCCGGCGACGACAGGTTGAAGTACGGACCCGCCACCGGGTTGGCCGTGCCGTGCACGGCGGCGATCTTGTCGGACCAGCCCGCGTACCAGACCAGCCGGTCCACGGCGGCGTCCACCGAGGCGAGCGCCTCGGTCCGTGCGAGCCCCAGCTCGTCGGCGAACTGGGCGCGGCGGCCCTCCAGCATCTCGGCGACCCGGTAGAGGATCTGCCCCCGGTTGTAGGCCGTCGCCCCGGACCACCCGGGGAACGCCTTGCGCGCGGCCACCACGGCGTCGCGGGCGTCCTTGCGGGAGGCGCGGGCGGCGTTGGCCAGGAAGTCGCCGTCGGGCGAGGTCACGGCGTAGGACCTCCCACTCTCGGAGCGGGGGAAGGCCCCGCCGATGAACAGCTTGTAGGTCTTGCGCACGGCCAACCTACTCATCGCCGCGTCCCCTCCACGTGATCTCCTGCGACATCTCGACCGGCACGAAAACCTGGCCGCACCGGCTCACGCCGCAGCGGTGGGCGTACCAGCCGGTGCGTACGGGCCGGCCGGCGCGGGCGTAGGCGTGGTCCCGGGTGGCCTGGGCGCGGCGCGCCCTGCGGCGGGCGCGGCGGTGGTCACACGTCAAGGTACGCCTCCAGCCCGTGCAGGCCGCCTTCGCGGCCGTAGCCGGATTCCTTGTAGCCGCCGAACGGCGAGGCGGGGTCGAAGCGGTTGAAGGTGTTGGCCCACACGACGCCGGCCCGCAGCCGCTCGGCCATCCACAGGATGCGTGAGCCCTTCTCGGTCCAGACACCGGCCGACAGCCCGTACGGGGTGTTGTTGGCCTTCTCCACCGCCTCGGCCGGGGTGCGGAAGGTCAGCACCGACAGCACCGGCCCGAAGATCTCCTCCCGGGCGATGGTGTGCGACTGCGCCACGCCGGTGAACAGCGTCGGCGGGAACCAGTAGCCCCGCTCGGGCAGCTCGCACGCCGGCGACCAGCGCTCGGCGCCCTCGCTCTCGCCGGCCTCGCTCAGCGAGCGGATCCTGGAAAGCTGCTCGGCGGAGTTGATCGCGCCGATGTCGGTGTTCTTGTCCAGCGGGTCACCCAGCCGCAGCGTGCCGAGCCGGCGCTTGAGCGCGGCCAGCAACTCCTGCTCGATCGACTCCTGCACCAGCAGCCGCGACCCGGCGCAGCACACGTGGCCCTGGTTGAAGAAGATGCCGTTGACGATGCCCTCGACGGCCTGGTCGATCGCGGCGTCGTCGAAGACGATGTTGGCCGCCTTGCCGCCCAGCTCCAGCGTCAGCTTCTTGCCGGAGCCCGCGACGGTCCGCGCGATGAGCCGGCCGACCTCGGTCGAGCCGGTGAAGGCCACCTTGTCCACCTCGGGGTGGGCCACCACCGCCGCGCCGGTCTCCCCCGCCCCGGTCACGATGTTGACCACACCCGGCGGCAGCTCGGCCTGCCGGCAGATCTCGGCGAACAGCAGCGCGGTCAGCGGCGTCGTCTCGGCCGGCTTGAGCACCACCGTGTTGCCGCACGCCAGCGCCGGCGCGACCTTCCAGGCCAGCATCAGCAGCGGGAAGTTCCACGGGATGACCTGACCGGCCACCCCCAGCGGGCGCGGGTCCGGCCCGAACCCGGCGTAACCGAGCTTGTCGGCCCAACCGGCGTAGTAGAAGAAGTGCGCCGCCACCAGCGGCAGGTCCACATCCCGCGACTCGCGGATCGGCTTGCCGTTGTCCAAAGACTCCAGCACGGCCAGCTCACGGGCCCGCTCCTGGATGATCCGCGCGATCCGGAACAGGTACTTGGCCCGCTCGGAGCCGGGCAGGCCGCTCCAGCCGCCGAACGCCTTGCGCGCGGCCCGCACGGCCCGGTCGACGTCGTCGGCCGAGGCGCAGGCCACCTCGGCGAGCGTCTCCTCGGTGGCGGGGTTGACGGTCTTGAACGGGGTGCCGGAGCCCTCGGTGAACTCGCCGTCGATGAACAGCCCGTAGGACGGCCGCAGGTCGACGATCTCGCGCGACTCGGGGGCCGGCGCGTACTCGAACATCGCCATCCTCAGTCCAGGGTGAAGTAGTCGGGGCCGGCGTAGCGGCCGGTGGCCAGCTTCTCGCGCTGCATCAGCAGGTCGTTGAGCAGCGATGAGGCGCCCAGGCGGAACCAGTCGGGCGAGAGCCAGTCGTCGCCCGCGACCTCGTTGACGAGCACCAGGTTCTTGACGGCGTCCTTGGTGGTGCGGATGCCGCCGGCGGGCTTGACGCCGACCTGGCGGCCGGTGCGGTCACGGAAGTCGCGCACCGCCTCCAGCATGATCAGCGTCACCGGGAGCGTGGCGGCGGGCGACACCTTGCCGGTGGAGGTCTTGATGAAGTCCGCGCCGGCCAGCATCGCCAGCCACGAGGCACGCCGCACGTTGTCGTAGGTGACCAGCTCGCCGGTCTCCAGGATGACCTTGAGGTGGGCCTCGCCGCAGGCCGCCTTGACCGCGACGATCTCCTCGTACACCTTCAGGTAATCGCCGGACAGGAACGCGCCGCGGTCGATCACCATGTCGATCTCGTCGGCGCCCGCGGCGACGGCGAACCCGGTGTCGGCCACCTTGACGTCGAGGGAGGACCGCCCGCTGGGGAACGCCGTGGCCACGGAGGCCACCTTCACCCCCGAGCCGGCCACGGCCTCCACGGCCACGGGCACCATGTCGGGGTAGACGCAGACGGCCGCCACGCGGGGGACCCCGGCGCCGGGGTGGACTGCCTTGACGCACATGGCCCGCACCTTGCCGCGGGTGTCGGCGCCTTCGAGAGTGGTCAGGTCGACCATCGAGATGGCCAGGTCGATCGCCCGTGCCTTGGCCGTCGTCTTGATGGAACGGGTGCCCAGCATCGCCGCCCGCTGGTCCGCGCCGACCCGGTCGACGCCGGGCAGGCCGTGCAGGAACGCTCTGAGCGTCGCGCCGGAAGCGGCCACGTCCGCGAGCGAAGTAGTCATAGTTGACACCTCCACAGCATCGCCGACCACGCGGGCCAGCTCCAAACCGGATCTTTCCGCTCGTGTCCGATGGTCGCGCGCGGGATCGCGGCGGGACCCTCGTGAGGGGGCGTAAGGCGGCTCTGAGGTGCGGATAGGGCTGTTCTAAGGCGGCCTAAGGCGGCCTAAGGCGATACGGGGCCCCGGCCTAGGTACCCCGGGGCGAAAGTGGCCCGGGAGATAGGGAATCCGCCCGATGTGGCGGGGTGGGCCTTAGCCGGAAAGTAGAGGGTGTCAGAAAGAAGTGGGTCAAGTCAGGAGACACCATGAACCCCGAGATCGAATACCAGCTCATGAAGAGCCAGGCGAGGGAGCTGCGCGCCGCCGCCGCCCAGCACCGCCGCGTACGCGAGGCGGAGGAGGGCAACAAGTCCGAGCGCCGCTCGGTCTTCGGCAAGCGTCGCCCCTCATGAACACGTCACGAGAGCCCGGCCGCATCCTCCCTCGCGGCCGGGCCTCTGCGCCTTCGTGACTGACCGTTTCGTCCCTCGATCCGTAATAAATACGGCGAAAGCTCACCAAAGGGCATGACATGCTGGAAGACATGCTGGGCCGTTCGGTGAGTCCCGTCTTCGTCGGACGGGCCGAGGAGTTGGTGATCCTCTCCCAGGCCTTCGAAGAGGCCCGGCGAGAAGCCGCGACGGCCGTGCTGCTCGGCGGTGAGGCCGGCGTCGGCAAGACGAGACTCGTCCAGCGCTTCGCCGAGCAGACGGCCCGCGACGGCGCCCTCGTCCTGTACGGCGGCTGCGTCGAACTGTCGGCCGAGGGCCTGGCATACGCGCCGTTCACCGCCGCGCTGCGCCAGCTCGTCCGCGAGCACGGCCGCGCCGGGGTGGCCGCGTTACTGCCCGACGGGGCCGAACGCGACCTGGCCCGGCTGCTTCCCGAGTTCGGCGAGCCCAGCGGCGACGGCGAGACCGACAGCGGCCGCGCCCGCCTGTTCGAGCAGATCCTCACGCTCCTGGAGCGGCTGGCCGAGAGCCGGCCGATCGTCCTGCTCATCGAGGACATCCACTGGGCCGACCGGTCCAGCCGCGACCTGATCGCGTTCCTGTGCCGCAACCTGAGCGCCCCGCAGGTGCTCATCGTCATGACGTACCGCTCCGACGACCTGCACCGCCAGCACCCGCTGCGCCCGGTGCTGGCCGAGCTGGGGCGGGTCGGCGGCGTGCTCCGGCTCGACCTGCCCCGCCTGTCGAAGGACGAGGTGGCGCAGCAGATGGGCGGAATCCTCGGCAAGTCACCCGATTACCAGAAGGTGGAGAAGGTCTACGACCGCAGCGAGGGCATCCCGCTGTTCGTCGAGGCGCTGCTCGACTCGGGCGTGGACTGCGCGTTCCCGTCCTCGATGCAGGACCTCATCCTCGGCTCGGTCGAGCGGCTGCCCGAGGAGACGCAGCGCGTGCTGCGCATCGCCGCCGCCGGCGGCATCCGCGTCGGCCACGCCCTGCTCGCCGCCGTCAGCGGCCTGTCCGACCCGGAGCTGGAGGGCGCGCTGCGCCCCGCCATCGCCGGCAACGTGCTGCAGATCGCCGACAGCCGCGCCTACCTGTTCCGCCACTCGCTCATCCGCGAGGCCGTCCACGACGAGCTGCTGCCCGGCGAGCACCAGCGGCTGCACGCCCGCTACGCCGAGGAGATCTCCCGCGACCGCACGCTCGTGCCGCCCGGCCGCGCCGAGGTCGAGCTGGCCCACCACTGGTACGGCGCCCGCAACGACGAGTGGGCGCTGATCTCCGCCTGGGAGGCCGCCCGCGCGTCGTTCCACACGTTCGCCTACACCGAGGCCATCCCGCTGCTCGAACGCGTGCTCATGCTGTGGGACCGCGTGCCCGACGCGGCCGAGCGCATCGGCGCCGACCACACCGCGGCGCTGGAGAAGGCCAGCGCGGCCGCGCGCGCCAGCGGCGACATCGACCGGGGCCTGAAGTTCGTCAAGGCGGCGCTGGCCCAGCTCGACGAGACGCGCGAGCCGGCCCGGGTCGCCAAGCTCCTCGTGCGCTGGGGCCAGCTCAAGGTCTACAAGGAGAAGACCGACGTGGTGGATAAGCTCCGCCACGCGCTCAGCCTCGTGCCCGAGCCCGACCTGGCCCGCGTCGAGGTCATCACGCTGATGTCGCAGCACCTCATGCTGCGCGGCGACACCGAGGAGGGCACCGCGCTCGCCGAGGAGGGCCTGGCTCTGGCCAGGAAGCTCGGCGACCGCTGCCAGGAGGCCGAGCTGCTGCTCAACCTGGCGCTCGGCTACTCGCTCGCGGGCGACACCGAGGCCACGCTGGCCACCAACCAGCGCGCGCTGGAGATCGGCCGCGAGGAGGGCTCCGGCCGGGTGATCACCCGCGCGATCGGCAACATCGTCGACACGCTCAACGACCTCGGCCGCTGGCAGGACGCGCTGCAGCTGGGCGAGGAGGGCTGGCGGCTGGCCAAGAAGTACGGCCGGGTCCGGCTGTCCGGGCTGTTCACCCTGCTCAACATGGCCGAGACGCTGGTGGCGATCGGCCGCTGGGACGAGGCCCTCGACACCGTCGAGCGGGCGCTCAACCTCGGCCCCGTGCTGCGCAACCGCCACCACCTGCTGCGGATACGGGCCGACGTGGCCATCGGCCGGGGCGAGGTGGACGTCGTGGAGAGCATCCTGCGCGAGACGGGCGTGCTGTCGGACGGGCCCGAGGACTTCGTCCAGGACATCACCAACAGCATGCGGCTGCACATCGGCTGGCACCTGCTGCGGGGTGAGCCGGACGCCGCGCTGGCGGTCGCCGAGCGCACGCTCGCGCGGCCCGCCCAGTCGCCGAAGGCCATGCTCGGCTGGCGGCTGCTCGCCCTGCTGACCGTGGTGTGCGACGCGATGGAAAACGCCGAGCCGGCCCGGGCCCGCGCGGTGCGCGAGCAGGCCGCGGAGATCGCCGCCGGCCTCACAGTGAGCGGGCCGGTCGCCGAGGCGTACCGGCTGTCGTACTCGCGCGACTTCGACGCCGCGGCGGCTGCCTGGGAGCGGCTCAGCCGTCCGCACAACCAGGCCAAGGCCCTGCTGCGGGCCGCCGGGATCGCGGCCCGCTCCGGCGACCGCGAGGGCGCCGCGTCGCGGCTGGCGCTGGCCCGGCCGCTCGCGGCCGAGCTGCGGGCCGCGCCGCTGCTGGAGGAGATCGACGCGCTGGGCCGCCGCGTCGGTGCGCCACAGCCGCAGCAGACCGACCAGGCGGCGCCCGAGCTGCTCACGCCGCGCGAGCTGGAGGTGCTGCGGCTGGTCGCCCTCGGGCGCACCAACCGCGACATCGCCAAAGAGCTGTTCATCTCGGCCAAGACGGTCAGCGTCCACGTGTCGAACATTCTGGCCAAGCTGGGGGTCACGACGCGCGGCGAGGCCGCCGCCGCGGCCCACCGCCTCTCGCTGCTGTCGCTCTAGCCCCGCTACAGCTGGACGAACGGCTCGACGAGCAGGACGACGCCGAAGATCGCGAACGCCGCGGCGGCGCCGTACTTGATGGCCTTCTCCGGCAAGTGCTTGCCCAGCATGCGGCCCACCACGATGGCCAGCGCGTCGGCGGCGACCATGCCGACGGTGGAGCCGATCCAGGTGCCCAGCCAGCCGTGCTGCGTGGCCAGCGTGATCGTGGCCAGCATGGTCTTGTCGCCCAGCTCGCTCAGGAAGAACGCGACGGTGACGGCGATGAGCGCATGGCGGGTGGTGCGCTGCGCCTTCTGCGACTCCTCCTCGGTCAGCTCGTCACCCCTGAGCGTCCACAGGGCGAACCCGAGGAACGCGACACCGGCCACGATCGAGATCGCGGTGGTGGGCAGCGCGTCGCCCACCAGGCCGCCGACGGCCACGCTGACGAGGTGGACGACGGCCGTGGCCACGGTGATGCCCGCCAGCACGGGCCAGGGCCTGAAACGGGTGGCGAACGTCATCGCCATGAGCTGACTCTTGTCGCCCAGCTCCGCCACGAAGATGACGGCGAGACTGATCCAGAAAGCTTCCAACGGTCCTCTTCCGCGCGGCCGGACCGTGAGCGGCCGCCCGGGGGAGATTCCGGGCACGACTCCGGCCCGGCAGCGTCTTGGTGCATGACGTACATGTCCACGACTGCCAGGCCGAAGGTCTCGTCCGCCCGTCTCAGGCCCGCGCGACCGGGCGCCGCGGCGCCAGTGTGTCGATCACGCGATTGGGACTACTCCCCCTCGGTGTGTTTCCGGAGAACTCTAACAAGCATCCGGACGTGCCTTATTCCGGGCCCCGCTTCATCCGGCGGCCCCGTCCAGAGCGCAGCCGACCAGCACCGGCTCGTTGACCAGCGCCACCCCGAACTTCTCCAGCACCCCGTCACGCACCTCCCTGGCCAGCGCCAGCAGGTCGGCCGCGGTGGCCTCGCCCGCGGGGTTGGTCAGGGCCAGCGTGTGCTTGGTGGAGATGCGGGCCGGGCCGCGGGTGTAGCCCTTGGGGAAGCCCGCCTGCTCGATCAGCCAGGCCGCGGGCACCTTGACGGAGCCGTCGGGCAGGTCCCAGTGCGGGTGGCCGGGCGCGCGGGTCTCCAGCTCCGCGGCCTCCTCGCGGCTCAGTACCGGGTTGGTGAAGAACGAGCCCGCGCTGCGGGTGTCGGGGTCGGCCGGGTCGATCACCATGCCCTTGGAGCGCCGCAGCTCCAGCACGGCCTCACGGGCGCGCGCCAACGGCACCCGCTCGCCGGGCTCGACGCCGAGCCGCCCGGCCAGCTCCTTGTACGCGACAGGTGCCGACTGGCCGGACACGTCCAGCGCGTACGTCACCGCCAGGACCATGTGGCGACCCGGGTCGCGCTTGAACGCGCTGTCGCGGTAGGAGAAGCCGCACTGCCGCGCCTCCAGGTCGACCACGTGCCGGGTGCGGCGGTCATAGGCGCGCACGCACCTGATGGTCTGCGCGACCTCCTGGCCGTACGCGCCGACGTTCTGGATGGGGGTGGCGCCGACCAGGCCGGGGATGCCGGACAGGCATTCGAGCCCGGACCAGCCCTCCTCCACGGCGCGGGCGACCAGCGGCTCCCAGCTCTCGCCCGCCTCGACCGTGACGATCACCTGCTCACCGTCGCGCGAGACCGACACGCCCTTGGAGGCCACCTTGACGACCAGGCCGTCGAAGCCGTCGTCGGCCACCACGACGTTGCTGCCGCCGCCGAGCACCAGCACCCGCTCGCCCGTCCGGTCGGCCTCGGCCACCTCGGAGACCGCCTGCTCGGCGGTGACGGCCTCGACGAAACGGCGGGCGGGGCCGCCCAGGCCCAGCGTGGTGTACGGCGCGAGCATCTCCATGGGGCACAAGCTTAGGAGATACCGGGCCCCGCGACGGAGGGTCAGGTGGTGACGAGGGCCGCCCGCGACCGAGGGTCAGGTGGTGCGCAGGCGGCGGACGGGCAGGCGGTCGGCCGGGACGACGCGGACGCCGCGCAGGCTCCGGGACAGCTCCGTGCCGTCACGCGCCTCCTCAGGGGCGTCGCCGAGGGCCGCCGACCTCCGTACCGCCAGCAGCTCGCCACCCAGCGCGGAGACCTCCCTCCCGCCCTCTCCCGGATCGGTCTCGCGCCACGTCCGGCCGTCCGGCTCCTGCCCCGTCCACCCGGCGGCCACCGCGCCGTCGTCGATCGCCGCGACGAGCGGCGTGATCGCGTCACCCTCCAGCACGACGGAGCCGTCCATGACGACGAACACCTCGGCCGTGTCCAGGCGCAGCAGCTTGGCCAGGCACTCGCCCCACGTGGCCGTGCCGCCCCGCCAGGCCGGCTTCTCCTCGACGCGCCAGGCCGTGACGCGCTCGGGATGGCGCGCGGCCAGCTCGCCCAGCACCGCGCCCGCGCCGTCCACGTCGCCCAGGTCCAGGGCCAGGACGTGCGCCGCCGTGTGGTCGATCACCGACTGGAGCGCCCGCCGGGTGTCCTCGGGGTGACCGTCCACGACGAAGCCGACAGTGGTCGTGATGTCCTCGGTGCGCACGCGCTGCCGCTCGGCGTTGACGCCGAGGGCGTCCAGGCGGTTGGCGGCCAGCGTGCCGTCCCAGACGCGCTGGGCGTGCAGGAGGTCGTCGTCGGGGACGCCGTGCTGCGCCGGGTCGCCGGAGAAGCCGAACTCCGCGGCGGGGTTGCCGCGCGCGCCCGTTGCCGAGGCCGGACGGTCGGCGGTGCCCGCCTCGGCGCCGCCCGGGCGGGCGCCCCCCGCGGTGTCGCGGCCGGTGCCGGTGCCGCCGGCGATGTCCTGCGGCCTCGGGGGACGCAGGTGGTGCGACGGGGCGTCGTCGGTCACGGCGGACACGGGGATCGAACGGACCGTGGGCCAGACTGTGACGTGGTGTGGAGCTTCGGTCATGGTCACACGGCTACCCCGAAGCCGCCCGCCCTATCATCGCGCCCCCAGGTCAACGGGACGAGGAGACCACTCGGACGAGCGGAGTCGTCCCGGTCGTCGGGCGGCGCGGGGGTCGCTCAGGCGAGCTGGACGACGGCGCGGGCCTTCGACAGGACCCTGGCGTCGCCCGCGCGGGCCGTCAGGCCGACGACCACCCGCTTGTCGTCGAGCTTCTCCTCCACCACGCCGCTGACCGTGATCGTGGCGCCCGTGTCGTCGTCCGGGACGACCACCATCGACGAGAACCGCACCCCGTAGTCCACCACCGCGGCCGGGTCCCCGGCCCAGTCGGTGACGAAACGGCCGCCCTGCGCCATCGTGTACATGCCGTGCGCGATCACGTCGGGCAGCCCGACGGCCTTGGCGAAGCGCTCGTTCCAGTGGATGGGGTTGAAGTCGCCCGACGCGCCCGCGTACATGACCAGGTTGACCCGCCGCACCGGGTAGTCCGCGGCCGGGATCTCCTGGCCCACCTCGACCTCGTCGTACTTCACCGTCGCGGTCATCAGGCCGCACCTCCGCGCTCGACGATCGTGTTGTAGGTGGTGCAGACCGGCTCGCCGGACACGGTGGCGACCTCGCTGCGGATGGTCATCAGCTCGTTGCGGCCGGCGCTGCGGATGTCGGTGATCGTGGAGCTGGTCACCAGCTCGTCTCCGGCGTAGATGGGGCGGGTGTACTCGAACCGCTGCTCGCCGTGGACGACCATCGCGATGTTCAGGCCGAGGTCGGGGTCCACCAGCGCCTCGCTGCCGCCCTGGAGGCTGAACACGATGGGGAACGTCGGCGGCGCGACCACGTCGGGATGCCCGGCCTCGCGGGCGGCCTCCCTGTCCCGGTAGATGGGGTTGGCGTCGCCGATCGCGGCCGCGAACTCCCTGATCTTCACCCGGCTGACCTCGTACGGGGCGCTGGACGCGTATGTGCGCCCGACGAAGTCACGGTTCAAGGCCATCTGTGCTCCCTCGCATGTGCTGCGCCGTCGAGCCAGACGCTAACAGAACAACGTTCGGCTGTCGCCGGCGCTTTCCCGCGATTTTGCCGACGGACCCGGCCTGTGCCGTCCCCTCCACGACACAGGACCGAGCCACATCGAGACGCACCACGACCTGGGGCCGGCCACGTCCCAAGGTCGCCAGCACGTCCCGAGAGCACGAGCATGCCCCGAGGCGCGGGCACCGCACCCCCAAGGAGGCCAGCACGTGCCGAGCCGCGTGAGGCACGCCGGAGGGCGCAGGCGTCGGGTGCGGCGGTTCACGACCGGGAAGACCGGTACGTGCACACGACAAACCGGCGCCTCGGATCCGGGGCGCCGGTTGTGTGGTGCGTGTGGCCAGGCAGTACTGCCGGGCGAGCCGCGCTCGGGAACGAGCTAGCGGGTCTCGCGGTGCGCGCGGTGGCAGCGGCAGTTCGGGCAGTACTTCTTCAGCTCAAGCCGATCCGGGTCGTTGCGCCGGTTCTTCCGCGTGATGTAGTTGCGGTGCTTGCACTCCTGGCAGGCCAGCGTGATCTTCGGCCTAACGTCGGTGGCAGCCACGTGGGAGTGCCTTTCTACGTTTGGGACTAGGACATACCCATGCCCAGGTCGGTGACCTGGGGAGGGGCAGTAGCGGAGGCCGGACTTGAACCGGCGACACAACGATTATGAGCCGTTTGCTCTGCCTGACTGAGCTACTCCGCCTTTGAGCCGGATGAAACGACCCGGCCCGTGAAGGATACCCGACCCGCGAAGCACATATGTACTTCACCTGATCGGGTGGGTGCTCCCAGTATGCCTCAGGAGCACCGCTCTGACGAATTCAACGTCAACAGCCCGTCCCCTCATTCCGGGAACCGGCCGATCACTCCGGACGGGGCCGGAGTGCGCGCCAGCTTGACGTGCTCTCCGGCGTGAACGCCGAAGATCCAGCCTGTGCCGCGCATGCGACACTCCTGCGGCTTCCTGCTTCGCCGACCTGCGCCACCGGAGTGGTCTTACCGGGTCTCCACAGGCTTTCGAGCCTATCGACTCCGTTCCCGCCCGTCCGGCGGTACCTGACGCGATCAACCTAGCAGACGTCGTTTCGCATTGGCGGCGAATCGGCTTTCCGCGCCCGGACGATCCGGTAGCAGCGGGCCAGGCGCGCGCCAGTCACCGCGACCGCCCCCCGGTGACCGACGGCCGGAGCCCCCTACAAGGCCGGGCACACATCGCGATAGGACACCCCTTTCAGGTACCGGCTCCATTCCTGCGGGCTCATGGTGCGGCCCGCGCGCCTGCACACCAGCTCGGCGACACGGTCCCCGTCGACCGGTATCTCGGTCACGGTCCCGGAGCTGTTGCCCGACACGTACAGCGTGTGGTCGTCGGCGCTGAACGCCAGCAGGTCGAAGATCTCGATGGGGAAGGAGCCGAGCCTCTGCCGCGAGCCGACGTCCCAGATCTGGGCGGTGTACACGTCGTCGAACGTCTCACCGATGGACCTGCTGATCAGGGCGATGAGGGCGCCGTCGTGGCTGAACAGCACGGCTTCGACCCGGGCGTCGTTCGCCACGCGCATGGCGGGAGTCAGTTCGGCGCCCTGCGCGCTGTCCCACAGCTCGACCGTGCTGGAGCCTAGGGCCAGGAGCGGCGTCGTGGGGCTGACCGCGATGGCCTCGCCGGCCCCGTTGAACCCGCGGCCGACGACCTTGCCGGTGTTCAGGTCGAACACCTTGCCGATGTTGCTCACCACCGCCGTGCCGTCGCGGGTCGCGACGATGGTCCCCGTGGTGGTGGCGAGTTCGTGCCGGGCGAGCACGCGGCCGGTGTCGGCGGCCAGCACGACCAGCTCGTTGCGCGCGTCCCGCTCGCTCTCCTCGGCGAGCGACAGCACCAGCTTGCCGCCGTCGGGGGTGAACGTCTTCGACAGCACGAACTGCCCCTCGGGTACGGGACGACGCCAGAGGCGCGTGCCCGTGGCCACGTCCCAGACGGACACCGCCGAGTCCTCACCGGTGGCGGCCAGCCGCTTGCCCGCCGGGTCGAACAGCTCGTTGGCAGTGCCCTCGCTGCCGGCCATCGGCACGCCCAGGCGGTGCGTGTCCCAGACGCGCACGGGGTGGGCGTCCTTCGTGGCGGCGATCAAGCGGCCGTCCTGGCTGAACGCGCTGACCTGGTAACCGCTCGGCAGCCTGCCGGAGGCGACGCGGGAGCCGAGGTCGACGGTGATGATCGAGCTGTCGAGCAGATAGCGGACGGTCTTGCCGTCAGGGTCCAGCCAGGCGTCGTCGAGCGGGCCCTCCGCCTGGTAGGTGTGGAGCTCGCCGCCCTTCTCGGCGTCCCACAGGTGGATCGTTCTCCCGTCGACGCCGAGCATCCTGTCGCCGTCCCGGCTGACCCGCAGACGCGCGCCCACGAAGTCCTCCGAGGCCGACTCCTGCCAGAACGGCCGGTCCTCGTCGGTCACCTTCGTGGCGGTGTCCAGGTTCCACTCCTCGATGTCGCCGTCGGCGCACAGCAGGCGCCGGCTGTCCGGCGTGAACGCCACCGCGGTGCCGCACTTCTTCGGCATCCGGGTGTCCACCGTGAGGTCGGGAAGGCGGATCACCTTCAGCCCGCCCTGGTTGATCCCGATCCCCGCGACGTAGGCGCCGGAAGGCGCGATCGCCGGAGCGGAGTCCGCCTCCAGCTCCGGGGAGGGGGAGTACGACCTGCCCGTCCTGGCGTTCCACAGGAACTCCAGGGTGTTCTCCCGCATCACCGCGACCAGGCTCTCGTGCGCGTCGAAGACGACGTGCACGCCCGGCGAGCCTTCACTGACGGCGTGCTCGCGCAGCTTCCTGCCCGTCATGGTGTCCCAGGAGTACGCTCTGTTCCTGCTGACGATCACCAGCGTCCTGCCGCTCGGGCTGAGCGCGGCGGCCGTCGGCAGCGCGCCGAACCCGCTCGGCCACTTCCAGAACGTCGTCTGCTGCCACGACGGGACGTCGTAGACCCGCACGCCGTCCTCACCGGCGATGACCCGCGTCCGCCCGTCGACCGCCGCCGCTGTCGCGGAGACCCCCTTGGCGCCCGGGTCGCGGAAGGCCGCGCTCTCCGGCATGGTCAGCGAGGTCGTCAGGCTCCGCCTGCTGTCGGTGTCCGGGGCCAGCCGCCAGCCCGCCACGCTGAGCAGCATCGCCCTGACCGGGTCGGTGGTGCGCCACCTGTCGGCCTCGACCGCGACCTGCCGCCCCACGGCCTGGTCGCGCTGCCTGGCGACCAGGCGGCTCTGCTCGGCCACCTGCCTGCTCTGCAGCACCGCGAGACCTCCCGCCGCCAGCGCCACCGCCAGCATCCCGGCCAGCGCGACCGTGGTCAGCCGCCTGCGGCGGATGCGCCTCCTGGTCAGCTCGGTGCCCGCGGCGAGGAAGTCACGTTCCTGCGGGGTCAACGTGATGTGCCTGCGTCCGGTGGCGGCCCAGGTGAGCGCGTGGTCGAGGCGGCTGCCCTGCAGCAGGTCGCCGTCCTTTCGCCCGTTGTCGGCCCATTGGCGGGCCGCGCCGCTGATCTGGCTCAGGACGGCCAGGCCGTCACGGTCACCGTCCACCCACACGCGCAGCCGCGGCCAGGCGCGCAGCAGAGCAGGACGCGACAGCGCCACCGCGTCGCCCTTCTGCGTCACCAGGTAGGAGAAGACCTGCAGGATCCGCTCGATGGCCTGGGCCTCCCGCTCCGAGCGGCCGGCGAGCAGTTCCTCCTTCAGCGCCCAGCGCACGGCCTCGTACCCGTCGTCGGTGACCGCCACCATGCGGAGGAAGACCTCGGCGGCCAGCTCCCGCTCGTCGGGCGTGAGCGCGCCGTACGCGTCCTCGGCGATCGTGCCCAGCGCCGGGTCGGCCGCGTCGGGTGCGTACACGCCCCTGGCCGCGTGGCTGCCCGCGGTCAGCAGCCCGCGCATGTCCGAGGCGTCGCCGCTGACCAGCGCGAGCAGCAGGTCGCGGGCCGTGGGACGCGCCGAAGGGTCCTTCTCCATCGCGGCGGCCACCAGCGAGGCCAATCGTGGCGGCAGCCCGCTCAGGTCAGGCTGCGCCGACAGCACCCGGTGCATGACCCCGCCCAGGTTGTCGGCCTTGAACGGGTCCTCACCCGTGGAGGCGAACACCATGATCGACCCCCAGGCGAACACGTCGGCAGGCGCGCCCGCCCGCTGCCCGGTGAACACCTCGGGCGCCATGTAGCTGGGCGTGCCGGACACCTCGCCGGTCTTGGTCAGCGACATGTCCGCGGTCCGCGCGATGCCGAAGTCGATCACCCGCGGACCGTCCGCGCCGAGCAGCACGTTGTCCGGCTTGAGGTCTCGGTGTATCACTCCCGCGTCGTGCACGGCGGTCAGCGCGGTGGCGATCGCGGTGGCGAGCCGGTGCAGATCGTCCCCGGTGAACCTGCGCCCCCGGTCGACCGCCTGGCGCAGGGTCGGCCCCGCCACGTACTCGCTGACGATGTACGGTCTGCTGCCGGACAGGTCGGAGGCCAGCACCCTGGCCGTGCAGAAGGAGGCCACCCGGCCGGCGGCGGCCACCTCCTTGGCGAACCGGTCGCGGCCCGCCTGGCTGTCGGCCGCGTGGAGCATCTTGAGCGCGACCCTGCGCCCTTCGCGGTCGTAGGCGTCGTACACCACTCCCTGACCGCCGGAGCCGAGCCTTCCCGCGAGCCAGTACTCCCCGATGTGCTGCGGGTCCCCGGCGATCAGCGCTTCCACGGCGTGTTAGATGTCGGGCCCGCCGACAAAGTTCCGGTCGCCGAATCGGGCACTCGGAGAGGTACGTACCTGCACCAGGACTCGAACCTGGGACCTCCGCATTATGAGTGCGGCGCTCTCGCCGACTGAGCTATGCAGGCATCGGCGAACGATCTCGACTATCCCAGCCGCGACGAGCCGGCCGCCACTGCTTTATCCGCCGCGACCCGGTGAAACGCGAAACGCCCGACTCCGCGATGGCGCGGGTCGGGCGTCGTGTCTGTTCAGAGTGAGAGCCCCCAAACGGAATCGAACCGTTGACCTTCTCCTTACCATGGAGACGCTCTGCCGACTGAGCTATAGGGGCCTGTCCGGCGCTGCGGACAGGTGTAACCATACACGGCCCCCAGCGATGATGCGAACTGAGCGAGACCGCCCAGGTCAGGTCAGCCGACGGCCTCGAAACCGCGCCGTGGCCGTAGGGTGACCACCTCGCACAGGTCGGCCAGATCGACGAGCGCGGCGACCTCCGCGACCGAGAAGCAGTCGGCCACGACCTGCCCGTGACGGCACACCCGCAGCACCTGCCGCCCGTCACGCGCCCCCGGAACGATCTCGAAACCGTCGGGCCCGACCCATCGACTGTCCATAGCGGCACAGATTAGCCCTCGGGTCTCTCATTTTCCGGTAGGCGACTGGCGTTACACCGCTATCAAGCCGGTCAGGACGGTGTCAGAGCCGGTAGAAGCCGGCGAAGTCCTTGAGACGGGAGATCGGGTCCACCCGGACGAAGGCCCCGGTCTCGGGCGCGTTGATCATCTTTCCGTCGCCCAGATAGATCCCGACGTGGTGGGTGTCGAGGCCCTTCGCGGTCGTCCGGCCGAAGAAGACGAGGTCTCCGGGCACGGCGGAGACGACCCGGCGCATCCTGCGCACCTGGTCGTTCGTGGTGCCCGGCCCCAGCACGTCCTGGCCGTGCGCCTGCGCGTACACCCAGCGGGCGAACCCCGAGCAGTCGAGCCCGCGCGTCCGCTCGGCCGGGCACGGCAGGATGCTCCCCCGGTAGCCGGCGCAGGTGCCCTTCGACGGCCCGGGCTCGCTGCCGTGCCCGCCGCCCCACGAGTAGGCGATCTGCTGCCCCCCGGCCCGGAGGGCGATCCGCACGATCTCGGGCTGCACGTACGGCATGAGCGGCACCGACGCGGTGGCGGTCACCAGAAGGAGCGCCGTCACCAGCGCGGTCCTCCGCCTGCTGGACACCCCGGGCTCCCCTCGGTCGGTCAGGATCTCCTCGGGAGAGATCCTGCCTCATCACCTCATGAGGTGCTCAGGGTCAGCCGTACGGACCCGACCGTGAACCGCAGCCCCACGGTGCCCTTGGCCGAGCGGGGCCTGGTGGTGAAGGACAGCGTGACCTTCTGCCCGCGCCGCAGTTCGGCGATCTCGCACCGCACCGCCGTGCCGCTGAAGGAGCAGCCGGGCGCCTTGACCACGCTCTGCCCTCCGTACGCGCGGCCGGAGACCTTGATGCGCGTCACCGGGTGCGGCCCCGTGTTGGACACCGTGACCGTGTAGTGCTTCCTGTCCCTTGCTGCGCCCGCCACGGTGATCTCGGCGGGCGGGTTGGCCAGCGCGTCCAGCTCGTCCTGGGTGCCGTTGAACGAGTTCTGCCCGCCGGGCAGCGTGCCCTTCTCGGCCGACTGCCAGAACGTGTGGCGCTTCCAGCCCTTGGGCAGCTCGCCGGGGTCGGCTCCCCAGCGCGCCAGCCACAGCGGGTTCGCCTTGAACGCGGTGGAGTCGCCCGTGCAGCTCCGCCACCAGCTCGTGGTCGTGTAGATGATCGTCCGCCGGCCGGTCTCCTGCCGGTACTTGTTCGTGAAGTCCTTGATCCAGGTCACCATGTCGGCGGGCGACAGGCCGTAGCAGACGTTCTTGCCGTTGCGGTCCTTGTACGGGTTGTCCTCGAGGTCGAGCACGCCGGGCAGCGTCCACCCGTCCGACTTCCAGGCGCCGCCGTTGAGGAGGAAGAAGGCCGCCTGGGTCGCGCCGTCGGACTCGTGCGGCTGGGCGAAGTGGTACGCGCCGCGGGCCAGGCCGGCCGCCAGGGCGCCGCCGTACTGCTCGTCGAAGCGCGGGTTGCGGTAGTCGACGCCCTCGGTGGCCTGGACGAAGGCGAACTTCCCGCCGCCGGAGGTGACCGCCCCCCAGTCGACCTCGCCGGTCCAGTTGCTCACGTCCACCCCGGCGATCGCGCCGTCCGCCGCCGCGGCGGCCCCACCGGACACGGCCAGGGCGCCGGCCGTCGCGGCCGCGATCGCGGCTCCCCATAGACGATTCACGGCGGCGATCATGGCCGAGCCCCTACCTGGCCGCAAGCCGAATAGGTTCGCCGTTATCAAAGCGCTTTCTACGAAAAATCGCCCCATTTCCGAAAAGCGCAGCTCAGTGGCCGAAAATATCCTCAAGCAGCCACCCGTCGATGACGTCGTTTTGCCAGGTCAGCGCCATATGTGAACGTGACGTTCGCGTTTGCCGAAAAGGGTTATGCGGTCGCAAGATGGCCTGGATTCCCTAGCCCGACCCCAACCGGGGTCTCCTCGCCATGCCCTGAGGAGCCACAGCATGATCCACGCCCGGGGACTGACCCGAGTGTTCACCGTGAAAAGGGAGACCGTCCACGCCGTACGCGGCATCGACCTCGACGTGGAAGCCGGCAGCCTCGTCGCCTTCCTCGGCCCCAACGGCGCCGGCAAGTCCACCACGCTGCGCATGCTCACCACCCTGCTCCCGCCGACCTCCGGCACCGCGATGGTCGCCGGCCACGACGTCGCCCGCGAGCCCGCCCGGGTGCGCGCCCGCATCGGGTACGTCGGCCAGAAGAGCAGCGCCGGCGAGAACTTCCAGGTCCGCGACGAGCTCGTCAGCCAGGGCCGCTACTACGGCATGACGACCGCCGTGGCGGCCGGGCGCGCCGACGAGCTGCTGGACCTGCTCGGCCTGCGCGCCCAGGCCCGCCGCAAGCCGGGCACGCTGTCCGGCGGGCAGCGCCGCCGCCTCGACATCGCCCTCGGCCTCGTCCATCGACCCGACCTGCTGTTCCTGGAC
Source organism: Nonomuraea sp. NPDC050691 (assembly GCF_040654455.1). Lineage (NCBI taxonomy): Bacteria > Bacillati > Actinomycetota > Actinomycetes > Streptosporangiales > Streptosporangiaceae > Nonomuraea > Nonomuraea sp. NPDC050691. The sequence continues at coordinate 87,842 of NZ_JBFAIA010000009.1, read as the reverse complement.
GAGCCGTCCACCGGCCTCGACCCCAAGAGCCGCGCCGACATCTGGGAGCACATCACGCGGCTGCGCGACGCGTACGGCACGACCCTGTTCATGACCACGCACTACCTGGAGGAGGCCGACACCATGGCCGAGCGGGTGGTGATCGTGGACGGCGGCCGGGTCATCGCCGACGGCACCGCCGGACGGCTGAAGAACGACCTGGCCGGCGACCACATCACGATCACCACCCAGACGGAGGCCGAGGCGGCGACGGCGGCCGCCGTGGCCCGCACCACGACCGGGACGCCGACCGGCACGGCGACCGGCTCGACCGCCTCCGGATCCGCCGGGCGGAGATCCGGGGAGCGCCCCGGGGAGATCTCGGACGGCGTCACCGTGGACGGGACGACCGTGCGGGTCCGGGTCGCCCGCGCCCCCGCCACCCTGCCCGCCTACCTGCGCGCGCTGGAGGAGGCGGGCGTCAAGGCCGTCACCGCCGAGACCAGCCGCCCCACCCTCGACGACGTGTTCCTCACTCTCACCGGGAGAAGCCTCACCGATGACGACCTTCCTGCGTGACACCGCCATCGTCTTCAGCCGCGAGATCACCCCGTCGCTCCGCGAGCCGGGCGCGCTGGTGCTGGAGATGGGACAGCCGCTGGTGTTCCTGTTCCTGTACGGGGCGCTGCTCGACGGGGCGGTCGGCTCGTCCTGGCAGTGGTTCGTGCCCGGCATCCTCGTCATGATGTGCCTGACCGGCCCGATGGGCGCCGGCTACACGATGCTGGTGGAGCTGATCGGCGGCTCGCTGGAGCGTCTCCTGGTCACCCCGCTCAACCGCACGGCCATGCTCGTCGGCCGGACGATGAAGGTCACCGTGGTCCTGCTCTGCCAGGCCGTCCTCATCGTCGTGCTGGCGCTCCCGCTCGGGTTCCGGCTGTATCCCGCCGGGGCGCTGGCCGGGATCGCGATGCTGCTGCTGTTCGCGACGGGGCTGGGCGCGCTGTCCTTCGTGCTGGCCATCAGGTCGGCGCCCGACGGCACCCTGTTCTGGCTCGTCACGCAGGCGCTGATGTTCCCGCTGCTGCTCCTGTCCGGGGTGTTCCTGCCGATGGACGGCGGGCCGGACTGGCTGCGGGTGGTGGGGAGCGTCAACCCCGTCACGCACGTGGTGAACGCGCAGCGCGCCCTCTTCTCCGGCGACCTCAGCCACCCGTCGGTCCTGTACGGCACGGCCGCCGCGGCGCTGATCGCCGTGGCCGGGCTCGTCGCCGGCAACCGCGCCCTGCGCAAGGGCGTCTAGGCGGGGTGTCAGGGGCTGATCGCCAGGAACAGGAACGCGGCGAACAGCCCCAGGTGCACCCCGCTCTGCAGCAGCGTGGCGCGCCCCGGCACGACGGTGAGCGTGGAGACCGCCACGGTCAGCGCCAGCAGCACCATGTGGGTGCCGCCGAGGCCGAGCATCAGCGGCCCCTCCAGCCAGATGGACATGACCGCGATGGCCGGGATCGTCAGCCCGATGCTGGCCATCGCGGAGCCCAGCGCCAGGTTCAGGCTGATCTGGATCTGGTCGCGGCGGGCCGCGCGGACCGCCGCGATGGTCTCGGGGAGCAGCACCAGCAGCGCGATGACCACGCCGACGACGGCCTGGGGCAGCCCGGCGTTCGCCACGGCCAGCTCGATGATCGGCGACTCGACCTTGGCCAGGCCGACGACGGACACGAGGGCTACGAGCAGCAGCCCGAGACTGGTCAGCGCCGTCCGCCCGGACGGCCTCGGGGCGTGCTCCTCCGCGCCGCCCTCTGCGGCCTTCTGCCCGGCGGCCTCCGTGTGCGGGGTGGCCACGGGGAGGAAGTAGTCGCGGTGCCGTACGGTCTGGGTGAGAACGAACAACCCGTACATCGCCAGCGACACCACGGCCGCGAACCCGAGCTGGGCCGGCGAGAAGGCGGGCCCGCGCGCGCTCGTCGTGAACGACGGCAGGACCAGGCTGAGCGTGCTCAGCGTGGCCACCGTCGCCAGGGCCCCGCCGGTGCCCTCGGCGTTGAAGACCGCGACGCGCCGCCGCAGCGTGCCGGCGAGCAGCGACAGCCCGACGATGCCGTTGCACGTGATCATCACGGCGGCGAACACGGTGTCGCGGGCCAGCGACGCCGTCTTCTCCCCTCCGGACAGCATCAGGCTGACGATCAGCGCCACCTCGATCACCGTCACGGCCACCGCCAGCACCAGCGACCCGAACGGCTCGCCGACCCGGTGCGCGATGACCTCCGCGTGATGGACGGCGGCCAGCACGGCCCCGGCCAGCAGCAGGGCCACCAGGACCCCCGTGACCGCGGACACGCTCCGCCCCCAGGTCAGTGCCAGCGCGAGCAACGCCAGCGCCGGAACGGCCACGGTCCACCAACGCGCGATATGGCGACGCATATAGGGTGTTACGCCCTTTCTTTCGCATGAATAACGGCAATCACTCCCATCATGCCCGTTTCATGCGAAATGTCGCCCAGGTCAGGCTAGCCGCGGACCACGGTGACGGTGGCGCCGGGCGGGACCTCCCGGGTGGTGGCTGAGCCGTCGGGGAAGGCGGCGGTCCACGTGTACGTCACCTGGCCGGACAGGTTGGTGAGCGTGGTGGCGTCCCCGCCGTCGTGGCGGACCGCGACGCTCCCCCGGCCGATCGGGACGCCGGTGACGGCGGCCCAGCCGATCTCCGGCGGCAGCCGCGAGAGGGTGGACAGCGCGTTCGCCGGCGCGTCCGGCCTGACCCCGAGCAGGCCCGCCACCACCTGGCTGACCAGCGTGAACGAGACCTCCGGGTAGTCGCCGTTGAGCCCGCCCGCCACGTGCACCGCGGTGCGCGCATTGAAGATCTCCCGCATCCACCGCCAGGCGGTCCCCGGCCTCCCGTGGCGGAAGAAGACGTCGGGCAGGTACGTCCACGCCTCGACGTTCACGGGCCGGCCGGGGCCGGCGGCCTGCTCGTCGACGTAGTCGAGGTAGGCGGCGTCGTCGCGCAGGCCCTTCAACGGCATGAACCAGCTGTTCTCCGCGCCCCAGCCGGTGACCGGTCGGCCGTCGAGGGTGAAGCCGCGAGCGCCCTTCCAGTCCCGCTCGTAGTGGCGGCGCAGCTCCGCGGCCCGCGCCTCGAACCGGTCCCCGTCCTCGCCGCGCGCCCTGGCCAGCGCGGCCATGGCCAGGTGGGCGGCGTACTGCGCGGCGAGGCCGTCGCCGGCGACCGCCAGCGGCTCGCCGCTCAGCTCGTTGTAGCTGGCGACGCCCTCGAAGATGCCGCTGCCCCGCGCGGTCGCGGGCAGCATGATCGCGTTGGCGCAGTAGTCGCGCAGCACGGGGTCGTGGACGTAGGCGGGCTCGCCGGTCCAGCGGTGCAGCTCCGCCAGGCACTCCACCAGTTCGAACACCGCGGGCACCTCCCTGACGAACTCGCCGGGCCCGCGGTAGTCGATCGACAGGTACGAGCCGTCGAAGTTGAACGCCCAGACCGGGCGATGACCGTGCTCCGCGGTGGCGGAGGCGGCGAAGCGGCGCGCCATCGTCAGGTTGGCCTCGGCCAGGCCGAGCAGATGCGCGCCCGCCGCCTGGTGGACGAAGTCGCGCAGGTAGAAGCCGCTGCGGTGCGCGTACCCGGCCCAATAGGAGGGCAGGTAGACGCCCTCGCCGGTCCCGTGCGGGCACCGCTCGTCGACGTTGACGGGACCACGCGTCCCGCCGGGATGCGCCCAGCGCAGCGCGCGGTCGCGCGCCCACGCGAACATCGCCACGAGCTCGTCGTGGCTTGAGTCAAGGTGCATGCAGGGGTCCCAGGCTCGGGCGGATCACCGGCTCGCCGGGGAGCACGAGGCCGGCCCGCGGGGTGACGCCGTCCTCGATGATCTGGAGGAGGCGGCTGATCAGGGCCTTGGCGATGCGGTGCAGCGGCAGCCGCACCGTGGTCAGCGCCGGTTGGAGGAACGCGGTGACCGGCAGGTCGTCGAAGGCGGCCACGGCCAGGTCCGTGCCGATCTCCAGCCCCTCCGCGCGCGCCACCGTGTAGACGCCGAGCGCGAGCCAGTCGCCCCCGGCCACGATCGCGGTGGGCCGGTCGCGGCCCGTCAGCAGCCCGCGGGTGGCCGTGACGATCTCGCCGGGATCGTCGCGCGGCACGGAGTAGACGTGCCCGGCCAGGCCGTGGCGCCGTACCCCGGCCAGGAACCCATCGCGCCGGTCGTCCATCCACGGCTGCCCGGAGGAGGAGGCCAGGAAGGCCACCCGCCGGTGTCCCCTTGCCGCCACCAGGCCGACCAGGTCGATCACCGCCTGCGCGCTGTCGACGTCCACCCAGGACTGCGGCTGGTCGGGCCTCGTCCTGCCGAAGGCGGCGAACGGGAATCCCGCCCCGCTCAGATAAGCCAGGCGCGGATCGTCCCGCAGCACGTCCGACAGCAGGAAGCCGTCCACGCTCCGCGCGGCGATCAGCTCGTCGAGCGCCTGCTCCTGGCTCTGGCCGGGGCGCGGGCGGACGAGCAGGATGCGGTATCCCGCCTCGCCCGACGCCGTCACGACCGCTTCGAGGAAGCCGCCCATCAGCGCGTTGGGGTTGGCCGGATCGTCCACGGGGGCCGGGTAGGCGATGATCCGCCTGGTGCCCGATCTCAGGCTGCGGGCCGACTGGTCGGGCCGGTAGCCGAGCTTCTCGATGACCGCGGAGACCCGTTCCAGGGTTTCCGGCCTCAGCCGGTGCGGGGCGTTGAGGGCGTTGGAGATCGTCTGGCGGGACACGCCGGCCGCCCGCGCGACGTCCTCGACGGTGACCCCGCGCTCGCGTGGCCGGCGTGCCGGCACTCAGTCTCTCCGCAGCGTGAGCAGGCCGCCCATGGGCACCTCGACCACGCTCGCCCCGGGGCCCAGCCGCAGCTCGGCCGTCCTGACCAGGCTCCCGCGGCAGTCGCGGACCTCCACGTGCGCCGGACCGGCACCGAAGAGGACCACGCGCGGGTCGGGGTCGGCGTTGGCGACGAGCAGCTCGCCGGACTCCGGCACCTCGACGGGCAGCGGCGCGTAGCGCGCGACGATCGTGACGCGCTCGTCGCGGGCCCGCACCAGCGGGTAGCCGTGCTCGGGCTGCTCGGGCTCCAGCGTCCCCGACTGGAGCGTGCCCAGGTGGGCGCGGAAGATCCCCAGCCAGAACCGGAGCGCGGCGAGCTGGCCGGGCCGCTGCGCCGCCAGGTCCACCGAGATCTGCGGCACCGCGAACAGCACGTTGATCAGATGGACGGCCACCTGCTCCGCGGGCTCGTCGGGATGCCAAAGGATCATGTCGGAGTGGACGGCCACCGGACCGGCCGCGAGCCGCAGGTCCACGGTCCGCTGCCGGTTCTCCTGCGGGCTGAGCGGGCAGTCCGTCGCCCTCACCATGTTCGCGTACGGCCACAGGCCGGGGCTGGTGTACGGCTGGCGGTGCTCGATCAGCAGCTCCGGCCGGGCACGGCGCAGCCGCGCGTCCAGGTCGTGGAGCAGCCGCCTGACCCCCTCGTCCACCTCCGCGCAGTCGGCCCCCTCGCCCGGAGCGGGGTCGCCGCCCGGGGTGGCGAAGCGGTCCACGAAGTCGATCTTCAAGCCGTCCATGCCCCACACCTCGACCGCCTGGGCGAGCCGGTCCACGAGGAACCCGCGCACCTCCGGGTGACGCGGGTCCAGCACGGCGGCGTCCATGTGGTCGAGGTAGCGCAAATACCTGCCCTCGAAGCGCTCGAACGCGGCGTTGTGCTTGCCGACGAACGGCAGGGCGAACCAGAGCAGATAGGCCATGCCGAGCTCACGCACCCGAGCCACATGACCGGACATGTCGGGGAACGTGCCGGCGTTCGGCTCCCAGTCACCGCAGAAGGCGTAGCCGCGCGCCCGGTCGGCGGTCTGCCAGCCGTCGTCCACGATGATCGTCTCGCAGCCCAGCTCCTTGGCCAGCCGCGCCTGGAGCTCGACGGACTCGGCGCCGACCTCCTGGTGCATGCTGTACCAGGTCGAGTAGACCGGCAGCCGGGCACGCTCGGGAACGGGCGGCAGGTCACCCGCCTCCGCCTGCCACCAGGCCGCCACCCCGGCCACCGCCGCCGAGAACGGCCGCTCCGACAGGTCCAGCCGGAATCGCAGCCCGTCCCCGTGCAGGGTGAACGCGAACTCACCCGTCTCCTCGATCACCCCACCCGTGAAGCTCACCGGCGCCACCGCCTCGGCCACGCCCACCGTGCAGACGTTGGCGCCGGCCGCACCGACGAGGGAGATCACCGGCGCGCCCGCGGTCAGCCTGGACGTCAGCGGCGGGTTCCAGATCGGGGGCACCCAGCGGGCGCCCCCGATCGGTGTCCAGAACGCGCTGACCCCCACGCAGGGCACCCGCCACTGCACGGCCGTGGCACCCGGCGCGTCGACCAGCCAGACGCCCTCGGCGACCTGCCTCACCTCCGCCTCGTCCGTCCCGGCCAGGGCCAGCTCGATGGCGCCGGCCCGCACCGCGCTCGTCTCGCCGAGCGCGTAGGGCTCCCAGACCTGCATGCTTATCCCTTCGTGGCACCGGCCAGCAGGCCGGAGATGAACTGTTTCTGGAGGACGAGGAAGAGGACCATCATGGGCAGCGAGGAGATCGCGGTACCCACCATGACCTGGCCGAAGTCGGTCCTGGCCAGCCCCTGGAGGGTGGCCAGCGCGACGGGCAGCGTGTACATCTCGGGCGTGCGCAGCGCGATCAGCGGCCACAGGAAGTCGTTCCACGCGCCGAGGAACAGGAAGACGGCCAGGGCCGCGAGCGCCGGGCGCATGACGGGCACGACCACCCGCCACAGCACCCGCAGCTCGCCCGCGCCGTCGACCCGGGCCGCGTCGAGCAGCTCGTCCGGGACGGCGAGCAGCGACTGGCGCATCAGGAAGACGCCGAACGGCACCGACAGGCTCGGCAGGATCAACGCCGGGTAGCTGTCGATCAGCCCGAAGTCGTTCATCATCTCGAAGATAGGGATGATCGTCACTCCACCGGGGATGACCAGCGTCGACAGCAGCAACACGAAGAAGAAGTTGCGTCCGGCGAACTCGAACTTGGCGAAGGCGTACCCGGCCAGCAGCGAGACCACGATCGCCCCGGCGCTCTGCACGACCGCGACGAACAGCGTGTTGGCCAGCACGCCGACCAGCCCGATCGACTCCTCCAGCTGCACCGTGTTCGCCACCAGCCGGTCACCGGGGTAGAACCTCGGCGGCCAGGAGAAGATGTCGGAGTTGGCGTGCGTGGCGGCCATGGCCAGCCAGTAGAACGGCCCGACGCACAACGCGAACACCGTGGCCAGCACGAAGGTCAGCGTCCAGCCCTTCATCGTCTCTGCATCCTCATCTGCGCGAAGCCGAAGCCCGCCACGATCAGCGTGAGCGCGTACGCGATGGCCGCGGCATAGCCGAAGTCGAAGTAGCGGAAGCCGTTCTGGTACAGGTACAGCGAGATCGTCAGGGTCGAGTTGTCGGGCCCGCCGCCCGTCAGCACGAACGGCTCGTCGAACAGCTGCAGGGTGCCGATCGTGGACAGGACCACGGTCAGCAGCAGGATGGGCCGCAGCTGGGGCACCGTGATCGACCGGAACCTGCGGGCCGCGCCGGCGCCGTCCACCATCGCCGCCTCGTAGAGCTCCTTCGGGACGCTCTGCAGGCCGGCCAGGTAGATCACCGCGTTGTAGCCGGTGTAGTGCCAGGTGAGGGCGATGACGATGGCGATGCGCGCCCAGAACGGGCTGCCCAGCCAGTCGATCGGGTCGACGCCGAACAGGCTCAGCAGCCAGTTGAGCAGGCCCGCGTCCTTGCGCAGGATCACCGAGAACATCACGCCGTAGGCCACCAGGCCGGTCAGCGACGGCATGAACACGCCCAGGCGCCACAGGCCGCGCAGCCGCACGGAGGAGGAGTTGAGCGCGAGCGCCAGCAGCAACGCGAGCAGCAACATGATCGGGACCTGGACGACGAGGATCAGCCCGGTGTTCCCGAGCGAGGTCCAGAACAGCGGGTCGTTCACCAGCCGCACGTAGTTGTCCAGCCCGACGAAGCTGCGCATGGCGCCCGCGCCCGTGGTCAGGCTGATGTAGAGGGCGGCCACGATCGGATAGGCCTTGAACGCCAGGAAGCCCAGCAGCGCCGGCAGGACCAGCAGGTAGGGGATGTTGCGTCTGGTGACGAGCGAGCGCCCGGCCACCGGCATCCGGCGGGGTCGCGGCAGGGTGAGCGTCATCGCGCGAGCTTCCTGTTCGTCTGCTGGGACAGCAGCGTCGCGGCCTCGGTCAGCGCCGCGGCCGGGTCGGCGTTCTTGAGCAGGACCTTCGTCTGCGCGTCGTTGGCGATCTTCAGCGCCCTGGCGTAGTCGCCCGAGTAGTAGGTGGCGTCGGCGCCTTCGGTGAGCGCGTCCACGAAGGTCTTGAGCGCGGGCTGGCCGCCGAAGTAGGGCTGGGGCGCGGTGAACACCGGGTCGGCGTAGGCGGCGGTCAGCGCGGGGAAGACGCCGCCTTCCTTGTAGACCTTGGTGATGACCTCGGGCCTGGTCAGCGCGTACTCGACGAACCTGAACGCCTCCGTCTGGTGGGGACTCGTGCCCGAGACCGCGAGGTGGGTGGAGTTGACGATCGCGGCGCGCTTGCCACCGGCCGTCACCGCGGGCGGCTGCATGACCCGCCACTTGCCCTTCTGCTCGGGACGCATCTCGGGGATGTAGCTGACCGCCCAGGCGGCCCAGGGCAGGACGGCCAGCTTGCCTCCGCTGATGAGCTGCTTGGCGGTGTTCTCGCCGGAGGTGTCGGCGACGATGCCCGCGTCGTTCATCTTCTTGATGAGGGTCATCGCCTGCACGGCCGGCGGTGCGGCGAGGGTGACCTCGCCCTGCCGGTTGAAGTAGAAGGCGCCCTGCTGCTGGAGCAGCGACTGGTAGAAGTCCATGTCCATGCCGCCCGCCGCGGGCTTGTTCAGGCCGATCAGGTACGCCCCCGTCTTCTCCTTGAGCGTCCGGCCCGCCGCGATGGCGTCGTCCCAGGTCGCGATCTTCTCCGGGTCGACGCCCGCCTTCTCGAACAGGTCCGCGCGGTAGAAGAAGCCGACCGGGTTGACCTCCCAGGGCATCGCGTAGACGCCGCCGTCCTTGCCGGTCACCGTGGGCCACAGGCCCTCGGCGAAGGCGTCCTTGTACCTGTCGGCGCCCAGTTTGCGCAGGTCGGCCAGGCCGCCGGGGAACTTGTCCATGTACCCCGGCAGGTAGTCGATGCCGATGTGCAGCACGTCGGCCAGGCCCTTGCCGCCCGCGGCCATCCCGATGGTGATCTTGTCCCAGATGGCCGGGTTGCCGACCGCCTGCACGTCGACCTTGATGCCGGGGTTGGCCCGCTCGAAGTCCTTGGCGACGGCGGCCAGGCCCTCGGAGGCCGGCTTCCAGCTCCACACGGTGATCTTGACCGGCCCGCCGCCCTCCGCCGGCGTCCCGCCGCCGCAGGCGGCGAGGGCGAGCGTGCCGGCGAGGGTGAGTGCGAGGACTCCACGACGGTTGATCATCTGCGTGCTTCCTTTCGGGGGATGAGCGCCCGAGCGAATATGAACGATCAAATCCAGTGCTCGCTGGTCATTCATGCCAGCGCTGGGATGGTCGCGAGCGAATCGTCGGGCGACTAGGGGCCTAAGGTATTTGATCGTTCATATCGCGCGCAAGAGGGCGCGTGAGGATCGGAGGACGGCCGGCAGCCCGGCGGCCAGGCGCTCGTAGTCGTCAGCAGTGTTGTAGATCTGCGCCGACAGGCGGAGCTGCCCGACCGGCTCGATCTTGATCTGGCACCCGAGGCGGTCGAGCACCTCCGCGCAGAGCGTGTCGGCCTGCGCCTTGGTCACGCCCAGGCCGGACGCCAGCCGTACCACCCGCATCGGCACGCCGGGGTAGCCCGTCGACTGCGGGGCGTCCTCGCACAGACCGGCCTCGCGCAGGGCTTCGGCGAGGACCCGCTGCCCGTAGGCCGCCAGCGCCGTGTTGTACGACCGCACGCGTTCGAGCCCGAGCCGCTCCAGCACGTCCAGCCCGTACGGCGCGGCCAGCAGGGCGGTGTAGTCCCGCGTGCCCTGGAACTCCAGCGCGTCCGGGAACCCCTCTCCATACGAGACGACCAGCGGCCTGACCCGCCGCCTCCAGTGCGGCGCGACGTGCAGCAGCGCGGCCGGACGCGGCGAGAACGCCCACTTGTGCAGGTTGCCGACCCAGAAGTCGGCGTTGATCGCGTCGAGGTCCACCGGCAACATCCCGGGCGCGTGAGCCCCGTCCACCACCGTGACGACATCCCTCGCGGCCAGCTCCCCCGCCAGCCGCCCGACCGGCAGAAGACGGGCCCCGGCCGAGCTGACGTGGTCGAGGACCGCGAGCCGGGTCCGCGCGGTGACCGCGCCGAGGACCGCCTCCACCGGATCGTCGCCCAGCACCACCCTGACCGGCGTCGCCCCGCTCTCCGCCGCCCGCCGGCGCAGCGCCCGCTCCACAGCCGCGTACCCGTGGTCGGTGTAGAGGATCTCGTCCCCCGCCGTGAGCGGCACCGACTCCAGCGCGACGGCCACCCCCTCGGTCGCGTTGGTGACGAAGGCGGCGCCGGAGGAGTTGAGGAAGGCGGCCACCCGCTCCCGCGCCACGGCCAGGCGAGCGGGCAGGCGGGAGAAGAACCGGTCGGGTGCCCGCTCCATCTCCGCCCGCAGCTCCGACTGCCGCTCCTGCACCTCGATCGGCACCGCGCCGTAGGAGCCGTGGTTGAGCTGGATCACCCCCGGCTCCAGCGAGAACATCTCCCGCACACCAGGGATCGGCGTGATCTCCACGGGACCTCCCAGATCGTCAAATGTGACATCGTGCATGATATGAACGTTCACAGGGCCTAGGATGACCAGGCCATGGCCGCGCCTCGCACCGAGGAGGACAACCCGAGCATGCCGGCGCAACGGCCCCGCGGGGTCAGCATCCAGGACGTCGCCCGCGCGGCCGGCGTGTCCCGGCAGACCGTCTCCAACGCGATCAACGCCCCGCACAAGCTGCGCCCCGACACCCTCGAACGGGTCACCGCGCTGATCGAGGAGATGGGCTACCGCCCTGACCAGTCGGCGCGCAGCCTGCGCTCCGGCACGCGCCGGATCATCGCCTACACCACCCCGGAGACCGACCCGGACAACCCCAACGCCCTCATGAGCGGCTTCCTGGAGGCCATGGTCGCCGCCGCCGGCGACGCGGGCTACCGCATCCTGCTGGTGCGCCCCCGCGCCGGCCAGAGCAAGGCGCAGGCGCTGGAGGACGTCATCGCCGCGCGCACCGCCGACGCCATCCTGCTCTCCGACGTGCTGGAGGACGACCCGTGCGTGGACTACCTGCACGAGACCGGCTTCCCCTTCGCGGTCTTCGGCCGCACCAGGCCCGGCAGGCCCCAGGCGTGGGTGGACGTCGACTCGGCGCAGGCCATGATCGACGTGGTGGGCCTGCTGGCCTCCCACGGCCACCGGCGGGTGGCCTACCTCGGCACGTCGGCGGCGCTGCCCTGGCTACGGCACCGGGAGGCCGGGTTCCGGATAGGGATGCGCCGCTTCGGCCTGACCGGCCACGAGGCTTTCGTCGACAGCCTGGACCAGGTGGTGGCCGTGGCGCGTGACCTGCTGAACCGCTCGCCCCGGCCCTCGGCCCTCGTCCTGGACGACGACTGGCTGGCGCACGGCGCCTACGCCGCCGCCCAGGCCGAGGGGCTGACCGTCGGCGTGGACCTCGCGGTCACCGGGTTCAACGACATGCCCTACACCCGGCTGCTCCAGCCGCCTCTGACGACCGTCCGGCTGCCGCTGCGGCGCATCGCCGACGCCCTGGTGAGCCGGCTTCTGCAGAGCGTCGAGGAGGGCGAGCCGCCCGAGGCCGGGCTGCTGCTCGCGGGCGACCCGGTGCTGCGGACCAGCGTGACCACGCTCGGGTAGGCGCGAGTCTGATCAGCGGAACGGCTCTCCCGGTGGACAATGAGGCAATGACTCGTGTCCTCGCGTCCATCACCGTGCCGTGGATCCCCGCACCGCACCGCCTGGAGGTCGCGCTGACCCGGAGGCTGCCGCCCGTGGAGCAGACCACCTCCGCCTTCGCGTTCGTCCTCGACGCCGCGGGCCGCACGCTGCTGACCCGCGTCGGCCGGCAGGGGCGCGGCTGGGACATCCCGGGCGGCCATCTCGACCCGGGTGAGCGGGCCGCCGAGGCCGCCTCCCGCGAGCTGGCCGAGGAGACCGGCCTCGCGCTGCCGCCCGAGCGGTTGTCGGTGTTCGCCTGGCAGCGCATCGAGCTGACCGGTCCGGCCCCGGCCGGCTACCGCTACGCGCCGCTGACGTACATGGTGATCTTCGAGGCCCGCCTCGACGGGCCGGGGCCGCCCACCGCGCCGCCCGCCGGCTACGAGAGCACGGGCGCCGAGTGGCTGGCGCCCGAGGAGGTCGAGCGGCGCTGCGCCGGCCAGGTGTGGCTCACCGCCCACCGCGCCCTGCTGGCCCACCCCGATCCCTCCTCCGGCGACTCCCTCTCCTGACCGGCGCCCAGGAGGCGCACACACGGAAGGGCGCCGGCCGGTCGGACCGGTCGGCGCCCTTCTGGGTCATGATGCGCGCGGAGGCTAGCCGCAGTGCTCCAACGGGCTGTTGTAGGTGTACGCGCCCGCCTTGCCGCCCCACCTGACGCACTTGCCGGCGGCGGCGGCGATCACCGGTCCCGCGTAGTACGAGAAGTTGCCGCTGTCGGTGACGCGGGTCTGCCCCTCCACCTCCAGGTAGGCGCTGGTGGCCGTGGCCTGGCCGAGCGAGGTCTTCTTGAGCGTGGCCACGCAGTTCTTGCCGGTGGTGGAGTTGTAGAGCAGGAAGACGTCGCCCGCCGTGCCGAGAGGCGCGGAGTCGATGACCTTGAAGTCGCTGCTGCCGCAGACCGACGCGGGGGTGTGCGGGTTGGTGGGTCCGCTGTTGCCCGTGACGTAGTTCATGTACGTCGTCCAGTTCCAGTACGGACCGGGGTCGGTGTGGTCGGCGGTGGGGATCTCGGTGTGCCCGATGATGTGGGTGCGGTCCTTCGGGATGCCGTAGCGGTCGGCGATGTTGCGGGTCAGCGCGGCCGAGGAGCGGTACATCGCGTCGGTGAACCAGGACGCCTGTTCCACCCAGCCCTCGTGCTCGATGCCGACCGAGCGGCGGTTGTAGTCGCCGGCGTGGAAGGCGCGGTCCTTCTCCCTGACCATCTGGGTGATGGCGCCGTCGGAGGAGCGGACGACGTAGTGGGCGGAGGTCGGGTTCGGCCGGGGCCCGGTCTGGAACCAGTCGATGGTTCCGGCGTACGTGCCCTGCGCCACGTGGATGACGATCCGATCGATGGCGTCGCTGGTGGGCCGGCTGGAGACGGCGTAGTTGGAGCTGTGGGCGGCCGCCCAGACGGCTCCCGGGTAGTCCACCGCGGCCGCGGCCAGCGTGTTGTTCTCTCCCAGCTTCCGGACCTTGGCGTACGCGCCGCGGTCGGGCTCCACGGCGCGGGCCGCCACCTTCACGCTCTCGCCCTCGGGGGTGGTGGCGCTGACGCCGCCGCCGAGGAGGTCGTACACGGTGTCGGCGTACAGGCGGGCCACCTCCGGCTGGGAGGCGTTGCCGTACTTGGCGACCACGGTGTACCACTTCGCCGGGTCCTTGCGCGCGGCGGCGTCCAGCCCCTGCTCGTCGGCGAGGGCGCGGAGCACGGCGGCGCCGCCGGTGATGTTGGCCGTGGTGTCGGTCTTCAGGGTGGCCACGGGCAGCTTCGTCAGCGTGGCGGCCCGCTCCAGCGAGTGCGTCCTGGGGTTGCTGACGAGGTGCATCACGCCGTAGCCGCCGGAGGCGCTGGGCTCGCCGCCGTGCCCGTCGAGGTGGGTCTCCGCGTACGCGAGGGACACCAGCAGATCACGCGGCACCTCGTACGCGGCGGAGGCTCGCGCGAAGGCGTCGGCAACGGGATCGGCACTGGCGGCGCCGGCCGGTTGCCCGATGAGAAGCGAGAGGGGGATGATGGCGCCCGCTAACAGCGCGGCTGGACGGCGGAGACGAGCCTTCACGTGTTTCTCCTCAACGTTACGTCGGAGGACTCGCACGACCACCGTGTCCGGCCTCGGCCGGCGCCGCGTCTGCCGAGCCCCCGAAACGCTCCTGCTGGCGACAAGCGTGATCGCGACGCGCATAAGGATCGTCCAGAGAACGCACAGAAAACCGGCCGCGCGCACAGAGGCGACGGCGCACGCGGGAACCGGCCGGGACGGACCGCGCCGGGTCAGCCTTCGTGGACGCCGCGCAGCGCGTTCTCCAGCCAGCGGCTCCAGCGCAGGGCGGCCGCGGCGCACTCCTCCGTCTTCGGCGCGAGCCTGACGCGCGGCCCGACGACCTGGACGGCGGCCACGACCTCGTCCCGGAAGTCGCGGACCGGGGCGGCGACGGAGTAGAGCCCGGGTTCCGCCTCCTCGTCGACGACCGAATAGCCGCGCTCGCGGGTCACCCGGAGCCGGGCCAGGAAGTCGTCCACCCCGGTGGGCGTGTTGGGTCCGTGGCGCACGAAGCCGGTGCGGGCGAGCACCGCGGCGACCTCCTCGTCGTCGGCGTCCGAGAGCAGGGCCTGGCCGCAGTCGCTGCAGTAGGCCGGGTACGGGCGGCCGATCCAGGAGCCGATCTGGTTGCTGCCCGGCGGGACCCGCTCGGCGACGGTCACGGTGGTGTCGCCGACGAGGACGCCGAGGTAGCAGCTCTCGCCGGTCTCGGCGGCCATGCCCTCCAGGGCCGTCCGCCCGTCGGTGCGCAGGCGGTGCGCGGTGAGCTCCTGGGCGTCCGCGTAGAGCCGCCAGTGGGGGGCGAGGTCGCGTGAGGCGGGGTCACGCAGGACGAACCGCTCCTCGGCCATGGCGCCCAGGACGCGGGAGAGCTGGCTGCGGTCGCGGCCCAGGTCGCGCGCCAGGTCGGTGACCGACGTGCCACGCCGGCCCCGCGCCGCCCGGCCGGCGAGCGCCGGCAGGACGTCGAAGCCGCGTCCGACGCTCGATTCCATGCCGTGCACCCTACCGCCGCGGAACCCTGAAGATCGACCGCAAGTGTGTAGTATTCACATCTTGCCATGCAATTAACGCACACATAGCATCGCACCAGTCGCAGAAGGGACCACCGCACATGACCGCGATCACGACACCCTCCATCGACGGCAAGGCTCCGGCCCCCGCCGAGATGGCCGTCCGGCGCCTGCCGGTCCGGTCGGTCCGGGTGTACTGGCCGGTCTCGGGTCGCACGCTGGCCCGCGTCGGGTCCGGCGACGTCGACGTCCTGAGGGAGGACGAGTCGTTCGCCGCCCTGCTCCACGTCCTGCGCACGTCGGCCTGCGCCGGCGACTTCGGCGTCTACCGTGACGTCTTCGAGGTCGGTGTGGGCGTGGAGGGCTTCACCACCGGGCACGGCGCCCGGCCCACCTTCGGCTCCGTCGGCGACAGCTCCCTCTCCCCCACCCTGACCGTCACCACCCACATCGACGCCCGCACCCCCGACGCCGAGATCTCACGACTCCTCTCGCGCGTCCTGGACGCCCACCCATGGGAGGTCCCGGTCGTCGAGCTCTCCGCTCCGTTCGACCTCGTCTTCCGCGCGTAACGCCGTCCACAGCGCCGGCGCTCGCGGCGGGGACCCACCACGTCCCCGGCGGTACGCACGTGGCCCGAACAGTGGCACCACTCCCCGCCACGCATCGCCGTCTCCAGCCACTGCCATCCGAGGACACCGCATGTCCCTGCCACTCACGCCCGAAACCACCCCGCCCGGCACATCCACGGCCCCGTCCGTCGCGCCCCCGTCCGAGGGGCTGCGCCGGTCCATGAGCGCCCGCCACCTCGTCATGATCGCGATGGGCGGCGTCATCGGCTCCGGCCTGTTCCTCAGCTCCGGCTTCACGATCGCCCAGGCCGGGCCCCTCGGCGCCGTCATCGCCTACCTCGTCGGCGCGTTCGTCGTCTACCTCGTCATGACGTGCCTCGGCGAGCTCGCCGTCGCCTACCCGGTCTCGGGGGCCTTCCACGTCTACGCCTCCCGCTCCATCAGCCCGGCCACGGGCTTCACCACGGCGTGGCTGTACTGGCTGACCTGGGCCGTCGCCCTGGGCTCGGAGTTCACGGCCTGCGGCCTGCTCATGCAGCGCTGGTTCCCCTCGGTCGAGGTGTGGGTCTGGTGCGTGGTCTTCGCCGCCGTCGTGTTCGGGGTCAACGCCTTCTCCGCGCGCGTCTTCGGCGAGACGGAATACTGGTTCTCGCTGGTCAAGGTGGTCGCCGTGGTGGCCCTCATCGTGCTCGGCGGCGCCGCCGTGGCCGGCTTCCACCCGCTCGCCCCCGCGGGGGAGGCGTTCCCTGCCCTCTTCGAGAACTTCTCGACCGGCGGCGGCCTGTTCCCCCACGGCTTCTCCGGGGTCCTGGTCACCGTGCTCGCCGCCTTCTACGCCTTCTCCGGCTCCGAGCTCATCGGCGTCGCGGCCGGGGAGACGGCCGACCCGGCCAGGGCCGTCCCCAAGGCGCTGCGTGTGACGGTCGTCCGGCTGCTGGTCTTCTTCGTCGGCGCCATCACGGTGATCGCGGCGATCATCCCGTACGACAAGGTGGGCCTGGACGAGAGCCCGTTCGTCACGGTCCTGTCCGCCGTCGGCATCCCCTACGCGGCCGACATCATGAACTTCGTCATCATCACGGCGCTGCTCTCCGCCGGGAACAGCGGCCTGTACTCCTGTGCCCGCATGCTGTTCTCCCTGGCCGAGCAGGGGCAGGCGCCGCGGGCGCTGGCCCGGTGCAACTCCCGCGGCATCCCCATGACCGCGCTGGTGGTGAGCATGCTCGGCGGGCTCGCGTCCCTGCTCAGCAGCGTGATCGCGGCCGAGACCGTCTACCTGGTGCTGGTCTCGATCTCGGGCTTCGCCGTGGTCGGCGTCTGGATGTCGATCGCCGCCTCCCAGTTCATGCACCGCCGCAGGTTCGTCCGGGACGGCGGGGACGTGCGCACCCTGGCGTACCGCACGCCGTTCTACCCGGTGGTGCCCGTGCTCGCGTTCGCGCTGTGCCTGGTCTCGCTGGTCGGCATCGCCTTCGATCCCGCGCAGGTCGCGGCGCTGTACTTCGGCATACCGTTCGTCGCCGCCTGCTTCGTCTACTACCGCCTGCGGCACGGCCGCACGACCTGAGAGGGCCCGACATGGCCGACCTCCCCCAGCACCGCCTGTGGTCCGCGTACCGCGACCTGACCGAGAAGGCGGTGTACACGGACCTCACGCACGCCTTCCACCCGGGCCAGCCGCACTTCCCGGCCTTCCCCGACGAACGCCGCGAGATGCCCTTCGACATGCGTCGCGGCGACGGCTTCAACGTGCACCGCTACACGATCGTCGGCCAGTGGGGCACCCACGTCGACCCGCCCGTGCACTTCGTGGACGGCGCGCGCACGCTGGACGAGATCCCCGTGGAGGAGATGATCCTGCCGCTGGTGGTGCTCGACATCACCGGCCGCGTCGAGGCCGATCCCGACGCCGTACCCACGCTCGCCGACGTGGCGGCCTGGGAGGAGCGCAACGGCCGCGTGCCCGCCGGGTCGTTCGTGGCGCTGCGCACCGGGTGGAGCCGGCGCTGGCCGGACCCGGCGGCGATGGCCAACCGGGACGAGGCGGGCGTCAGCCACGCGCCCGGCTGGTCGGCGGACGTGCTGCGTTACCTGTTCGAGGAGGCCGGGATCACCGCCATCGGCCACGAGCAGACCGACACCGACCCGGGGCTCGCCACTTCCGCCGGCGACTTCAGCCTGGAACGGTACGTGCTGGAGCGCGACCGGTGGCAGATCGAGCTGATGGCCGGCCTCGACCAGGTGCCCGAGGCGGACGCCCTGATCGTGGCCACCTGGCCCAGGCCGCGGGGCGGCTCCGGCTTCCCCGCCCGCGTGTTCGCGCTGCACCACCCGGTCGGCTGAGAGCCCCGGGACAGACCCCACCCCGGCGGCCGGAGAGCCGCCGGGGTCCTCTGGCGACCAGGAGGTGGAGGCGGAGGCCATGGACGCCGTCGACGAGAAGATCATCACCGAGCTGACCCGCAACGCCCGCATCTCGCACGCGGAGCTGGGCCACCGGGTGCGGCTCTCGCGCAACGCCGTGCGCCAGCGGGTGGAGCGGCTGGAGCGGCAGGGGCACATCGCCGGCTACACGATCGTGCGCCCGTCCGGCGACCGCGCGGACGGGCGCGTCCGCGCGCACGTGCTCGTGTACCGGCAGGACAGGATGCGCGGAGGTGACGTGCTGGCCGCGATCAGGCGCGTGCCGGAGGTCGTCGCGTGCGACGTGCTCAGCGGCGAGTTCGACCTGCTGGTCAGCCTGGAGGCCGGGTCCCTGGACCGCATACAGGGCATCTGGGAACATATCGCCCAGATGCCCGGTGTACGGGACACGGTGACCGCGCTCACGCTCTCCCGTGTCGTGGACCGTCCCCGGTCATGAGCCGTCGCTCGTCCCGTTGACGCAGACCACCTTGGGCTGGGTCATCTCCTCGTACGCGAAGCGCACACCCTCGCGCCCCATGCTGCCGTACTTGTAGCCGCCGAACGGCATCGCGTCGAAGCGGTAGTCGGAGGAGTCGTTGACCATGACGCCGCCCGCCTCCAGCCGCCGGGCCGCGGCCAGCGCGCGGTCGAGCCGGCCGGTGAAGACGCCCGCGTGCAGGCTGAACTCGATCTCGTTGGCCCGTTCGATCGCCTCGTCGAAGGTGTCGAACGGCTGGAGCACGACGACCGGCGCGAACACCTCCTGACGCCACACCGCGGCCGTCGCCGGCACGTCCTCCAGGACCGTCGGGCTGTAGAGGGCGCCGTCGAGCCGGTTGCCGCACAGCAGCCCCGCCCCGGCGGCCAGCGCCTCGTCCACCAGCGCCTTGGCCGCCGCGGCCGCCTCCGCCGTGATCATCGGGCCGACGTCCGTGAGCTCGTCCCCCGGATCGCCGGCGCGCAGCCGTCGCGTACGAGCCGTGAACGCGTCCCGGAAAGCGGCGTACACCTCGCGCGCGACGAGGATCCGCTGGGTGCCGACGCAGTTCTGGCCCGCCGCCCAGAAGGCGCCCGAGACGCACGCCTCCACGGCCGCGCCCAGGTCGGCGTCCTCCAGCACGATCACCGGGGCGTTCCCGCCCAGGTCCATCGCCAGCCGTTTCAGCCCCGCCGAGCGGGCGATCGCCTCGCCCGTGCGGAAGCCGCCGGTGAAGGAGACCATCCGCGCCTCGCGCGCCGCCACCAGCGCCGCCCCCAGCTCGGCGCCGCCGTTGACGACCGTCACGACGTCCTCGGGCAGCCCCGCCTCGACGAGGGTGTCGACCAGCCGCAGCGCCGACAGCGGCGTCAGCTCGGACGGTTTCAGCACCACCGCGTTGCCGCCCGCGACGGCCGGGCCGAGCTTGTGCGCCACCAGGTTCAGCGGATCGTTGTAGGGGGTGATCGCCACGATGACGCCCAGCGGCTCGCGCGTGAACCAGCCCTGGCGCTCCGCCGAGCCCTCGTACGCGTCGAACGGGATGACCTCGCCGGCGTTGCGCCGCGCCTCCGCGGCGGACAGCCGCAGCGTGTTGACCGCGCGGGCGGTCTCCTTGCGCGCCTGGACGATGGTCTTGCCCGCCTCCCCGACGATGAGCCGGGCGAACGACTCCGCGCGCTCCTCCAGCATGCGGGCCGCGCCGTCGAGCACCCGCGCCCGCTCCGCCCGGGACATGCGCCGGGCGGTGGCGCTGCCCTCACGGGCGCGCCGCATGACGGCCCCGACGGCGTCCGCCGCGACGACGCACACCGAGCCGATCGTCTCGCCGGTGTAGGGGTCGCGCACGGGCGCCATGTCGTCGCCGAGGTGCAGCGGGCTGCGGATCGCGGTCTCAGCCAACGTACGCCTCCTCGCGGACCCGCTCACCGGCGGCCTGGTGGATGCTGATGAGGTCCGACAGCAGGGCGTACGCCGTCTCGACGCGCCCCGCGCCCGGCCCGGACACGGTGACGGTGCCCAGCAGATCGGTGTGGAAGGCCACCGCGTTCACCGGCCCGGAGACCCCGGCCAGCGGGTGGCCGCCGGGCAGCGCCACCGGCGCCACCCGGGCCTCCACGGTGCCGTCGGGGCGGCGCGCGGCGGAGCCGACGAGCTTCCACCGCAGCCCCCTGGCCGCGGCCTCCCGCACCTGGCTCGCGGTGATGCCGGAGATCCCCACGCAGGGCACGTCGGAGCGCCGCAGCTCGGCGCCCAGCACCTCGTTGGCCAGGATCATGACCTTGAGCTGGACGTCGTGACCCTCGACGTCGGCGGTGGGATCGGCCTCCGCGTACCCGAGGGCCTGGGCCTCCGCGACCGCGTCGGCGAAGCCGAGGCCGCTCTCCAGCCGGCCGAGGATGTAGTTCGACGTGCCGTTCATGACGCCCTCGACCGCCGAGACGCGCAGCCCGCCGAACATCCGCCGCGCCGTGCGCAGCACGGGGGTGCCGCTGAGCACCGAGCCCTCACACTCGAAGCGGACGCCGTTGCGCCGCGCCAGTTCCCTGAGGGCCCGGCCGTGCAGCGCCACCGGCCCCTTGTTGGTCGTGCACACGTGCTTGCCGGCCTCCAGCGCCCAGCGGACGTGCGACACGGCCGGTTCCCCGTCGTCGGGGTTGGTGAAGGTCGCCTCCACGACGACGTCGGCCGGGACGTGGCGGATCACCTGCTCGTTGCGGGGCTCCGCGCTGCCGCCCTCCATGCGGGAGAAGTCCAGCTCGCGCGGGGCGACGGCGAGCAGCGGCGCCAGGTCGACGCCGTCGCCGCGCACCAGGGACCCGGCGCGCAGGTCCGTGATCGCCACCACCCGCAGGGCGAAGCCCAGCTCGGCGGCCAGCTCGTCACCGCGCTCGGCGATCAGCTCGGCCAGTGCCCGGTTGACACCTCCGAAGCCGATGAGCGCGAGGTCGTATCGGGTCATCAGGTTCTCCTTCGCGTGGACCCTGTCGGTGCCCTCACACCCTCGCCGCCGGGGCCGTCACCCCGGCCATGCCGAAACGACCACAGAGCATGGCGATCCGCTCGTTCGCCGGGCGGATGGCTATAGTGCGGACGTGACAGCAGGAGACCCCGGGGCCGACGGCGTTCCGCCGTCGTCGCCGGCGGCCGCGTCCCTGCGGACCGGCCTGCGCGTCGTCAACACCGTGATCGACCGCGAGAGGTCCGGCCGCCCCGGTTTCAACGTCGCCCGGCTCGCCGAGGAGACCGGCCTGGAGCGCAGCAAGGCGTCCCGGCTGACGCAGGAGCTCACCGAGAAGGGGTTCCTGGAGCGGCGCGAGGACTCCTCCCTGCGGGTGGCCGGCGCCTTCTTCGAGCTCGCCGCCTCGCTCAACCCCGGGCTGCTGCGCGGCGCCCGCGCCGTCCTCCGGCGGCTGTCCATCCGGTACGGCGCGGGCGCCCGCCTGTCGGTGCGCGACGGCGTCGTGGCCCGCCTGCTGCGCTCGGAGGCGGCGCCGGGCACCGCCGAGCAGTGGCTCACGGGCACGTCCCTGATCACCCCCTGCTGGTGCACGGGCACCGGACGCGCCCTCCTCCTCGACCACACCGAGGCCGAGATCGCCGCCCTCCTGGACGGCTACGAGCTGATCGGGGTCGGCGGCCCCAACGCCGCCCGCTCGGCCGCCGACGTCGCCCGCGCCAACGACCGCGACCGCCCGAAGGGGCTGATCATGGCGCACGAGGAGTTCGAGCACGGCATCACCGAGTACGCGGCGCCGATCCGCGACGGGCGGGGACGCGTCGTCGCCGCGGTCGCGCTGCTGGGCCGCCACACCGACCTGGCCCCGCACGAGAGCGCCGTCGGTGCCGACCTGACGGCCGCGGCCGCCGCCCTGGGCGCGATGTCGGACCGTACCCCCTGACCATGGACGAGAGCGTGTCGCTGGCCGAGCTCACCCGCCGCCTCGAAGAGGTGGTCGGCGAGCTGCGCGGCATCCCCGTGGAGGTCGAACGGGTGGAGGACAACGAGCTCGTCCGGCGGCAGATCCTGCACCTGGCCGGCTCGTGCCGGGAGCTGCGCGCCCTGCAGCCGGTGAGCTCCAGGGACCAGGGCCGCGAGGAGCAGCGCAGCAGGCTCGACGTGCTCGGCGCCCTGCGGCGGGGCATGAGGATGCGCACGGTCGTCCACTCCAGCGTCCTGGACGACGCCCTCAAGGCGGCCCGGATCAGGGAGCTGCACGCCGCCGGCGACCTGCACCGGGTCACCGACGAGCAGGTGCAGCAGGTCCTCGTCTTCGACCACGCCGTGGCGTTCCTCCGCATCACCCCTGTCGCGTACTCGCCCGGAGCGCTGGTGATCAGGCAGCAGAGCCTCATCACCGCGCTCATCGACCTGTTCGAACAGACCTGGGCCGGCGCCAGGGAGGTCACCGAGCCGACGCACCGGCTGACCCCGCGCGAGCGCGACGTGCTCGCGCTGATCGCCGAGGGGCGCTCCAACGGCGCCATCGCCCGTGCCCTGTCCATCACGGAGGCGGCCGTCGGCAAGCACGTGGCGAGCGTGTTCGCCAAGCTGGAGCTGCCCGCGACCCAGGACGACAACCGGCGGGTGCTGGCGGTGCTCGCCTACCTGCGCGGGGCGGCGAGGTAGGGCCAGGCCCACCCCGTCCTCGCCCCATCCCCCATGTGGCCGGGGCCCGGCGGCCGGTTCAATGGCGTCATGCAACGTATGACTGGCTTATTGGTGGGCGCCGTTTTCGGCGCGGTTTTCGTGGTCGTCAACGCCCAGAGCCCCCTCAACAGCGTGGCCGCCGATCTCCTGCGGGTGGTCGCGTGCCTGGGGGCCGCGGCCGTCGTGGCCATGTGGTTCGTCACGGCCCGGAAGGAGCGGCCCGCCCCCGGCGGGGCGCGGGCGGGCATGTTCGGCCGCTGGTACCTGATCATCGTGGCCGCCGAGGTGCTGCTGCTCTTCGGCGGGCTGCGGGTGCTGGCCGTCCTGGGACGTCCCGAGCAGGGCAACGTGGCGTGGGTGGCGTTCGTGGTCGGCGTGCACTTCGTCGCGCTGGCGCCCGTCTGGAAGGACCGGAGCATCGCCGTGCCCGGCGCGATCCTCACCGTGCTGGGCGTGGCGGGCCTCGTCATGGCCTCCACGCCGGCCGTCACCTATGTGCCGCTGGTCAGCGGCGTGCTGTCGGGGGTGGTGCTCCTGGCGGGCTCCGTCACCTTCGGCTGGCGCTCTCTTGCCGGCGCCTCCTGATCGTGTGATGCCGTCCCGGGACAGGTTGTCCCGGGACAACGGGTGACAGGTTGTCCCGGGACAACAGGTGCGGCATCCGGGACCGGACCAGGGACGCCCGCCCCTGCCGGCCCGGGACGGCGGACGCCGATCGTGGACACCGTCACACCCGGCGGCCCCACAGGAGGCACTCATGGACGCGCGCATCACCGACGAGCCCGCCAAGGCCCGCACAGACCTGCCCCCGGCTCCTCCCCGGGCTCCATCGGCGAACGGTTCGCCGCGCAGTGCCCCGCGCAGTGCCCCGCGCACCGGGCAGCGCACGGCCTCGCGGCCGGTCAGCGCCACCGCCGTCCGCCGCGCCGGCGCCGGGCTCACGGCCGGGGCGCTCTCCTGGGCGACGGCCATCGCCGTCTTCGGCTCGACGGGCGTCGGCGTGGGCGAGCGGGTCGTCGACCTGACCGGGCTGCTCTTCCAGCTCGGCGTGTTCTGCCTGCTGTGGGTGCAGACGCGGACCCGGGCCATCGGCGCCTCCCGCGCCGCCGCCATCGCGCTGCGCGTCGAGGCGGTGCTGCTCGGCGTGGCCTCCGTCTGGTCGCTGCTGCACGGCGTCCTTCCTGACGACCTCAAGAACGGGGCCTGGCTGCAGCCGCTGGACATGTGCTGGCCGCTGTCGATGCTCGGCATGGCCGCCATCAGCGTGAAGCTCGCCGCCACCGGCCGGTGGAGCGGGCTGCTGCGCTGGTGGCCGCTGCTCGCCGAGAGCTGGGCGGTCGTCACCGTCCCCGCGTACCTGCTGGCCGGCGAGGACCTCTCACGCTGGGTGGGCGCCGGCCACCTGGTCGTCGGGTACGCGGCGCTCGGGCTGATGCTCGCCACCCGGCCGGGCCACGTCCTGGGCTCCCCCGCCTCCTCCGGGAAGGCGTGAGCCGGTGGAGTTCCGAGTCCTCGGAGCGCTGGAGGCGCGCGACGACACGGGCAGGGCCGCCGCGCTCGGCGGCCCCCTCCCGCGCACGGTGCTGGCCCGGCTGCTGACCGCGCGAGGCGCGCTGGTCTCCACCGACGCCCTGCTCCAGGCCATGTACGGGGACACGCCGCCGCCCAGCGCCCTGTCGTCGCTGCACTCGTACGTGTCCCACCTGCGCCGCGCGCTCGAACCCGGGCGCCGGCCGCGCTCCCGGCCGGCCCTGCTGGTCAGCCGCCCGCCCGGCTACCTGCTGGCGTCGGAGCAGGTGGACGCGCTCCGCTTCACGGACCTCGTGGACCAGGCGGAGCGGCGCCCGCCCCGCGAGGCCCTGGCCTGCCTGGAGGAGGCGCTGGACCTGTGGCGCGGGCAGCCGTACGCCGAGTTCGACGACCAGCCGTGGGCGGTCGTGGAGATCCGGCGGCTGAACGAGTCACGTCTGGTCGCCGTCGAACGGCACGCCCAGGCGCTGCTCGCTCTGCGCCGCCCCCAGGCCGCGATCGCGACGCTGGAGGCCGAGACGACGGCCAACCCGCTGCGGGAGCGGCTGTGGTGCCTGCTCGCGCTCTCGCTGTACCGTACGGGCCGCCAGGCGGAGGCGCTGGGCATGCTCCGCCGGGCGGGACGGCTGCTGGCCGACCAGCTCGGCCTCGACCCGGGCCCCGAGCTGAGGGCCCTGGAACGTGACATCCTCCAGCACGCCGACTCCCTCACCCTGTCCGGCTCCCCCGCCACCGCCCACGCCCCATCCCCTGCCCGCGACACCGCCACGCCCCGGTCCCGGGACACCGTGCCGGGTGTCCCCGGCGCCTCACGGTGCGGCCCGTGCCGTCGAGCGCTCCGCCGTCGTCCGGTGAGACCCGCCTTCGGGAAGTGTCGGCCCTGACCCGTACCCTGTGGGCCGTGGACGACCGCCGAGGACACGCCCCACCCGCGCCCGGCAGCCGGCCACCGCACCGACCAGCGGCACGAAACGAGGCAGGATCTTGAGCACAGTCATCTCCGAGGACGGCACGGTCATCGACTACGACCGCCACGGTGACGGGCCCACGATCATCTTCATCGGCGGGGCCACCCAGTACCGCGCCATCGACCCGAACACCGCGGAGGTCGCGCGGCGGCTCGCCGGCGAGGGGTTCACGGCGATCGACTACGACCGGCGCGGACGCGGCCGGTCCGGCGACACCGCGCCGTGGGCCCTGGAGCGGGAGGTCGAGGACGTCGCGGCCCTGGTCAAGGCGGCCGGCGGCACCGCGACCCTCTACAGCAGCTCGTCCGGAGCGACCGTGGCGCTGGCCGCCGCGCAGGCCGGCGTCGGCGTCACCGCGCTCGCCCTGTACGAGCCGCCGCTGTTCGCCGGCGCCGACCACGGCGAGCAGCTGGCCACACTGCGCTCCCTGCTGGCCGACGGCAAGCACGACGAGGCGATGCGCTACGAGATGACGGCGGTGTTCGGCGTGCCGGCCGAGGCCGTCGAGGGCATGGCCCAGGGCCCCGGATGGGCCGACCTGGTGGCGGTCGCCCCCACCCTCGTCTACGACCTCGCGGCCGTCCACGACGTCAACGTCGACCCCGACTGGGCCGCCCGCTGGTCCTCGGTCACGGTCCCGGCGATCGTGTACTCGGGCGACCAGACCTTCCCCGGCATGCCCGAGGCCGCCGACGCGGTGGCGGCCGCCCTGCCCGACGCGACCCGCCGCGTCCTGCCGGGCCAGGGCCACGGCCCCACCCCCGACGCCATCGTCCCGGCGCTCCTCGACTTCCTCCGCTGACCTGAGCCGCACCGCCCCCCTGCGCGGGGCGGTGTCGTCCTCGCGACGCGCTGCCGCGGCAAGGCCGCGCGCAGCCGGAGACTCACCCGGGCGTGCGGCTCCTGCCGAGGAGAGCCGGAGCGAGAGCCGCGGCGAGGGCGGGCAGACCGAGGACGACGAGGGCGATCGCCGGCCACGGCGTCTCCAAGGCCACCCGTGGCGCCCGCTCCCAGTCGATCGACACTGCCCGGAATCACCACGTACATCACGGCGTAGAGGCTTCACGCTCTCCCCCGGCATGTACGGCCGTGGCGTGGTCGCGGACCAGGTCGTGGAGCCGGTATCGGCTGGGGGCGGGCTCCTGCAGGAGATGGGCGTCCGACAGCTGGTCGAGCAGCCGTCTGGCCTGGAGCTCGGTCGTGTCCAGGAGGGCGGCGGCCGCGTCGACGCCGAAGTCGGCGCTGGTGCGCGAGCCCAGCACCCGGTACGCGCGTCGCTGGTCGGCGGAGAGCCTTCCGTAGGACAGGTCCAGGGCTGCGGTGACGCTGTGTCGTCCGGCCTTCAGTTCGGCCAGCCGGTCGTCCGCCAGCCGGTCCAGCAGATGCCGCACGCTCCAGGCGGGGTGCGCGCGAAGCCGGACGGCGGCGATGCGGAGGGCGAGGGGCAGCAGCCCACAGCGCCGCACGACCTCGGCGAGGACGTTCAGCGGCGCGTCCATGACCCGCTCCCGCCCGGCCATGCGGGTGAACAGGGCGACCGCCTTCGCCACCGGCAGGGGCTCCAGCGACAGGCTCCGGGTCTCGCCCAGGCAGGGCAGGCGGCGACGGCTGGTGACGATCACCCGGCAGTCCGGGCCGGCGGGCAGCAGCGGTTGGATTTGGTGTTCGTCGGCGGCGTCGTCCAGCACGATCAGGACCTTCCGGCCGGCCAGCACGCTGCGGTACAGCGCGGCGCGGTCATCGACGTGCCCGGGGATGTGCTCGCCGGGGACGCCGAGGGTACGGAGCACGCGGGCGAGGGCCTCTCCTGGTTCGACCGGGGTCATCGCCTGGGCATGGCCGTGGAGGTCCACGAACAGTTGCCCGTCGGGAAATCGTGGGGCGAGCCTGTGGGCGGCGTGCACGGCCAGCGCCGTCTTGCCCGTTCCCGCCATGCCGTCGAGGGAGACGACCGTCACCGTGTTCGCGCTCTGGTGACCCTCCAGAACGGCCAGTTCGGGCTCTCGGCCCACCAGCGCCGCGACGTCGGCGGGCAACTGCCGGGGAACGGTCAGCGCCGCCGGATCATCGCGTCCGGCGGGCGCCGGCAGGCCGCGCGTGGCGGCGGCCAGGATCGCCCGCTCTTCGGTGTCCAGCTCCAGCGCCTGCGCCAGCAGCAGGATCGACCTGGCACGAGGCTGCAGGAGCGCGCCGGTCTCCAGCCGGCGGACGGTCCGGACATTGAGGTCGGCCTTTTCGGCGAGTTGTTCCTGGGTCAATAATGCCCGTTCACGCCATCCGCGCAGCAAAGCCCCCAAAGTCCGCTCGACGCCGCCTACCGGGTGAAATGCATCTTCCTCGGGCGTCCAGGCCGCGATGGCCGGAGCCGGCCCTCTCGTCGAGGCGATGGTGGACACCTCCTTTCTTCGCGCAGTCGTCACTCCGCCGGTGAAGGACGCACGGCCATCGAAACCGCTTTCCCGCCGTTCAGACCACCCGTCGGACGACATTGGACGAAATCGGACGGCAGGCAGATCGGGATAAATCGTGATTTACGGCTTGTCATGTGCCATCACCGGATCGCCACCCAACGGCACTTACTGAGCGGAATGCGATTGATGGGGAGAGCCGCGATTAGCCAGAATGAGCGCCATGGGCGAGCGGGAGGAGGGCGGGTCCGATCCCTCCGACGAGGTGTGCCCCTACCAAGGTCTCGTACCGTTCGAGACGGGAAAGGCCGAGCTGTTCTTCGGGCGCACGCGGGCCACGCACAGCCTCCTCGAACGCCTCGGACGGCGTCTCGCCGACCACGGGTCCGTCCTGATGGTCTCGGGCGCCTCCGGCGTGGGCAAGTCGTCGCTGTTGCGGGCAGGGGTGATGGCGGCGCTGGCGGACGGACGGATGCCGATCGCCGGATCGCGGCACTGGCCGCGCCTGCTCGTCACCCCGACCGCGCAGCCGTTCCGCGCGCTCGCCGAAGGGTGGACGCGGACGTTCGGCGGGCACGCCGAGACGCTGACCGGACGATTACGGGACGATCCACGGCGGGCGCTGGCGGAGACCCTCCCTTCCGCAGGCCGTCTCGTCCTGGTGGTCGACCAGTTCGAGGAGCTGTTCACCCTGGTGACCGACGAGCGGGAGCGCCAGTCGTTCGTACGGGCCCTGCACGCCATGGCCGAGGGCCCGCGCGGCGCCGGGGTGGTCGTCGGCGTACGCGCGGACTACTGGAACCGCTGCGCCGCCTACCCGCAGTTCGCCGAGGCCATCCAGGACGGTCAGGTCATCGTCGAGCCGATGACGGAGTCGGACCTGCGGCTGGCCATCACCGGCCCCGCGGCCTCGGCGGGCCTGGAGATCGAACCGGGCCTGGTGGAGACCATCCTCGGCGAGCTGGGCGCCGGGGATCGCGACGAGGCCGGGGCCCTGCCCCTGCTGTCGCAGGCTCTGCGCAACACCTGGGAGAGACGCGAGAAGGGCACCCTGACCGTCCGGGGGTACGAGGAGTCCGGCCGGGTCCGCGACTCCGTGCGTCGTACGGCCGACGAGGTGCTCGGACGGCTGTCACCGGAGGACCGCAAGAGCGCGCTCAGGTTCTTCCGGCGGATGACGGTGATCACCGCCGGAGGGCAGGTGGCGCGGCGCAGGGCGACGCTCGCCGAGATCCACGCCGCCGCGTCCGCGCACTCGGCGCAGCGGCGCGACCAGGTCGAGGCGCTGCTGTCCGCGTTCGCCGACCGGCGCCTGCTCACCCTGCACGAGGACACCGCCGAGATCGCCCACGACGCGCTGCTGACCGCCTGGCCCACACTGCGGCAGTGGCTCGAACCCGACCTCGCCGCGCAGGAGGTGTACGACCGGCTCCTGGACGCCGCCGCGCAGTGGGCCGAGCACCACCGCGACCCCGCCTTCCTGTATCGGGGCGCGCGGCTGCTGGCCGTCCAGGACAGCCGTCCCCGCTGGGACCGCGACCCCGACAGCTTCCCCCCTCCCGGCCCCACCGCCGAAAACTTCGTCGCGGCGTCCACACGGGAGGCACGGCGAGCGGGCCGGCGCCGCCGGCTCGTCATGACCGGTCTGGCGGCGCTGTCGGTGCTCGCCCTCCTCGCGGCCGGCACCGCGGTCAACGCGGCGCGGGAAGCCAAGCGGCAACGCCAGGTGGCCAACTCCCGCCAGCTCTCGGCGGAGAGCGAGGTCACCGGCGACCCCGCCCTGTCCTCGATGCTGGCCGTGGCGGCGTGGCGGATCGCCCACACCGACGAGGCCCGCAACCGCGTGCTGTCCGCGGCGACCGGCACCGGACGGGGCACGTTCAGCGGGGACACGAGAGGGCTCACGGCGCTGGCGTTCAGCCCCGACGGCACGATCATCGCGACAGGGAGCGACGACGGCACCACGCGGCTCTGGGACACGGCGTCGCGGCGCCGGCTCGGCGCCCCGATCACCCGTCCGAAGTACGAGTGCTCAAGCGTCGACCTGGGCTTCAGCCCCGACGGCCGGACGCTGGCCGTGGCGTGTTTCGACACCGTCCGCTTCTACGACG
This sequence comes from Nonomuraea sp. NPDC050691, assembly GCF_040654455.1. Taxonomy (NCBI): domain Bacteria; kingdom Bacillati; phylum Actinomycetota; class Actinomycetes; order Streptosporangiales; family Streptosporangiaceae; genus Nonomuraea; species Nonomuraea sp. NPDC050691. The sequence continues at coordinate 58,125 of NZ_JBFAIA010000009.1, read as the reverse complement.
TGGCCACCCGTCGCGAGGTGGCCGCCCCGCTGAAGCTCCAGGCGGTCGTGACGACGCTCGCGTACAACCCGGACGGGAAGACCTTCGCGACCGGAGACAGCAAAGGCGCCGTCCAGCAGTGGGACGTGGCCACGCACCGTCCGTACGGCGCTCCCATGGTCCACCCCCACCACGGGCCGGACTCCACGCATCCCATCCACAAGGTGACGTTCAGCCGGGACGGCAGGATCCTGGCCACCGCCGGCTGGGACAGGACCGCCCGGCTCTGGGACACCGCCACCTCCCGCCGGCTCGGCGTCCCCTTCGCCGGGCACACCCAGCCCGTCACCGACGTCGCCTTCAGCCCCGACGGCACCACCCTCGCGACCGTGAGCGGGGACCGCACCGGCAGGCTGTGGGACGTGGCCACGCACAAGGAGACAGGCAGGCTCAAGGACCGCGCCGCCGGATACCAGGCGATCGTCTTCAGCCCCGACGGCACGCGGATCGCCACCGGCGGGGACAGCGGCCGCACCGTCGTGTGGGACACGGCCAGCCGGCAACAGGTGCTCGCGCTCGCCGACAACCTCAGCCCTTTGGAGGGCGTGGCGTTCAGTCCGGACGGGAAGCTGCTCGCCGCCGCCGGCGACGACGGGGTGGTACGGCTGGCCGACCCGTGGATCCACCAGCAGATCGGCACCCGCATGCCCGCGCAGGCGGCCGTGGCGCTGAGCAGCGACGGGCGCACCCTGGCCACCGGCGCGCCCGGCGAGAAGAACCCCGCGATCCAGCTGTGGGACGTGGCCACGCAGCGTCCCCTCGGCCCTCCGCTGGTTCCTCGGGGCACGCGCCGCGCGGTGTACCGGCTCGAGTTCACTCCCGACGGGCGGATGCTCCTGGCGTCGCATCCGGACGGCCTGCGACTCTGGGACGTCGCCGGGCGCCGCGAGGCGGCCCATGACGGGACGCTCAAGGGCGTGGCCAGGATCAGCCGCGACGGCAGGTTCGCCGTCGTCGACCAGGACCAGGCCATAGCGTTCTGGGACATCGCGCGCCGCCGGGAGACCGGGCCGCGCATCCGCGTACCCGGCCACACCGACGTCATCACGGCGATGGCGATCAGCCCCGACGGCGCGACCGTGGCGACCACGGGCTTCGACAACCGGGTACGACTGTTCGACGTGGCCACCCGGCGCGAGATCGAGGGCCCGTCGTTCGCGGGCGGCGGCGGGATCGTCAACGCCCTGGCGTTCAGCCCCGACGGGTCGAAGCTGGCCGTCACGGCCGCCGACCACAGCGTTCGGCTCTGGGACCTGGCACGCCGCCGCCCGGCCGGCGTCGCCCTGATCGTCAAGGACGACCTGGCGAACACGCTCGCGTTCAGCCCGGACGGCGAGGTCCTCGCCACCGGCCTCGCCTCCGGTGGTGTGCAGCTGTGGGACCTGCGGACGTACCGGCGGCTCGGCTCCCCGATGACCGGTCACACGAGCGGCGTGACCGCGGTCGCCTACAGCGGGGACGGGACGGCCGTCGCCTCGGTCGCGGGCGACGGCACCGCGCGGCTGTGGAACGTCCGCACGCCCCCCGACCTGGTGGCCGCGGCGTGCGCCAACGCGGGCCGCTCCCTCACCCGCGACGAATGGGAGACCTACGTGGGGCAGGAGGAGGAGTACCGCCAGACGTGTCCGTGACCCTGGACCCCACCACGGAGAGAGCGAGCATGTTCCTGCGAGGCTTACGGCGCCGGACGGGCAGGCCCGTCCCGGAACTGGTCGGGTTGTTCCGTTCCATCGTCGACGGGGGCCGCCAGTTCCACCCGATCGCGTCCGACTTCCTGGAGCACTTCATGGACGGCGCGGGCGCCTCCAGGACGATGTCCCTGCGCTGGCTGCGCTCGTTCAAAGTGATCAAGAAGGCGGAACGCAAGAACCAGCGCCGGTTCGAACGGCAGCTCACCCGGGAGGCCAGGCTGCTCCGTGACGGCGCGTCCACCTGGTTGCACGACTACTGGGACGCGCGGATCAACGCGTTCATCGGCACGGAGCTGTTCTACGTCAGCAGGATGAGCCTGCTGCGCTCGCAGGGCTCGTTCGTCCTCACCCGGGACGGACGGGAGGTGCGCGTGTCCGGCACGGTCCGTCACCGCTGGTTCGACCCCTATGACTGGGATCGCGGCCGATGGGTCTACATCCCCCGGCACGGGTTCGTTCCCATCGCGGTCGGCCGGGACCTGGTCGAGGCCGACGAGGCACGCAACTTCCTGATGGAGTCACGCCACGTCCAGGCGCTGGAGGGGCTGTGCCGGGACGGCCGGTGGCCGCGGCGCGGCAGCGCGACATTCACGTGGTCGCTGGTCAGGACGGGGCAGCGATGACCGCAGGCCGTCCCGGTCCGCCCGACCCCCTGGAGGCCGCCGGCACGGAGGACTTCATCCGGTCACTGGTCCAGCTCCGGCAGTGGGCCGGCGAGCCCTCCTTGAGCAGGCTGCGCTCCCTCGGCGGCCGGACGGCGGCCTCGGACGGAACCCTGGTCGACGCGTTGCCGAAGAGCACGACCTCGCACGTCCTCCGGCAGAGCGACAAGCTGCCGCGATGGGACTTCGTACGGGCCTTCGTCACCGCCTGCCTCCGCTCCTGCGACTTCCCGGCCGAGCTGATCCCCGGCGAGCTCGAACGCTGGCGGGCCGCCAGGACGGCCCTCGCAGACCCGCCGCCTCCTCCTGTCCCGCCGGAGCCGGTGCCGGAGCTTCCGGAGACCGCCGATCATCCCGAGCGGGATCCCGCGGTCGAGCTGCTGACGCGGCGAGTGGTCCGGGAGGAGGACCGGGCGCGCAAGGGACTGCTCGGCGGCTACACCATCGCGCCGGTCACCTTCGAGAGGTACGCCGACTCCACCCGCGGCGACGACCTGCACGCCATCGGCCGCTTCTTCGACGACCTGCGCCCGCGGCGGCTGCTGGTGGTGGGCGAGTCCGGGGCGGGCAAGACGGTGCTCGCCATCGAGCTGGTGCTGCAACTGCTGGAGTCCCCTCCCGCCGGCGGGCGGCCCGGCCGGCCACCGGAGGTGCCGGTGCGCGTGAACGCGGCCCGGTGGACCCTGGGAAGGCCGTTCGAACCCTGGCTGGCCGAGCAGCTCGCGCAGGACTTCGGGCTCGCGGTCAAGGACGCCGAGCGGCTGGTACGGGAGCGCCGGGTGCTGCCGGTGGTGGACGGACTGGACGAGCTGGACCCCGAGCCGTCGACGGGCCCGCCGCGCCGGGCGATCGGGCTGCTGGCCGAGCTCAACCGGTACAGCGACCCGTCCGGGCGGCGGCCGGGAGCGGTCGTCGTGACCTGCCGGGCCGACCGGCACGCCGAGCTGCGCGAGGCCGGGGCCGGGCTCGACGACGCCGCCCGCGTCCATCTCCAGAACCTGACCACCGAACAGATCGGCACCTACCTGCGCGCCCGCTGGCCGGACGGCCATCCGTGCGCGGGACACCGCGACGGCATCCGGGTGGCGCTGTCCGGACCGGCGGGAAAGGCCGTTCGCATCGCTCTGGCCACACCGTGGCGGCTGCTGCTGACCGTGACCGCCGTGGAGTCCGGCGCCGACCCGGCCGAGCTGCTGCGCGCCGACCCGGACGCCGACCCCCATGAGGGCGCGGACCGGATCGGCCGCAGGCTGCTGGAGGCGTACGTCCCGGCGGCGACCGGCCTCACGCCCCGCGCCGCCCACGGCACTCCGTACCAGCCGGACCAGGTGCGGTCGTGGCTCGTGCACCTGGCGGCCCACCTGCGGTGGCAGGCCGCCCGCACCGCCGAGGCGGATCGGCCGCCGCCCGGCCTGACGGCGATCGACATCGTCCCCCACCTGCTGTGGCCGATCGGCGGCCGGCGCCGGGTCCGGGCGCTGCACTGTCTGTGCTGCATGATCCTCTCGGTCATCGCCATGCTGGCCTTCTGGACGGGCTCGGCGGTCGACAGCCCCGGCGACCTGCGCGGCGGGCTCGAACCGGATCGGATGCTCACCTTGGCGATCATGGTGAGCTGGGTGGGCATCGCGACCGGCCTGTCGCTGTCGCCGTGGCCGGCCGCGGCCGGTGGACGGGCCAACGTCCCCCGCGGGCCGCGCGTGACCGGCGGTGCGCTCGGCGCCGCGGCGGGCGTCCTCGTCGGGGTGGCCGGCGGCCTGGCCGGGCTCGTCCTGACCGGAGGGACGATCTTCGGTCCCGCCTTCGCCGTCGGCGCGGGCGGAATCGGGGGGCTGACGCTCGGGGCGGTCATCGGGCTGACCGCGGCCGGCCGGCGGGGAGCCGAGCGCATGACCGTGTCCGAGGCGGTCCGGGCCGAACCCGTCACGCTGCTGGGCTTCGGGCTGTGCGGCGCGCTCACCGGGCTGGCGCCGCTGCGGCTGGCCCACGCCGGCCCGCTGCCGCTGGCCGTGGGCGTGGCCGGCGCCTTCCTGCTGGCCTTCGCGCTCGGGGTCGCCTTCAAGATCGCCACCGGGGGCTGGAGCATGGACGCGGAGCTGGCGCATCCGCGGGAGGCCCTCCACCGCAACGCGACGATCGGGCTGGCCTTCGGCCTCACCGGCGGCGTCGCCGCGTTCCTGGTGTTCGTCATGAACCAGGACGTCGTCGAGTCGCTGGCGTGCGCGCTCATCGGCGGGGTGACCTTCGGCCTGGCCTTCGGCGCGATCGCCTGGACCCGCACCATGATCGGCCTGGTGGTCGCGGCCACGCGCGGCCTGCTCCCGCTCCGGCTGTGGACCTTCCTGGACTGGGCCTGCGAGGCCCGGCTGCTGCGCGTCAGCGGCGCCACGTACCAGTTCCGGCACCGCGAACTGCAGGACCACCTGACGCGGCCCGGCCCCGCCGACTGACGTCTTCACGCGTCGAGCGGCGGGGCCGGGATCGGATCAGACGGAGGAACAGAACCGCTTGAAGGGCGGATTGATCCCTGGATCGGCTGGTATGTACATCACCATTTCCCAGGGATTGCCGGCGCGCTCGTTGAGGTTCAGGGATCTGCACGGCCCGTAGGCCGTGTTCGAGGCGGTCTCGGGAATCTGGGTGAACTCGTACCACTGCCCGCGAAGGACGGGCGCCTTGCTTCCGGTTCGCGCGCCGTCCCTGTCGATGGCCACGCCCCGGTGGTAGAGGTAGTTGTCCGGCATGTAGCTGGCCCGCAGCACCGGCGTGTACGGGTCCACCTTGGTGACGGTTCCGTCCACGCAGGCCAGGAAGTGCAGTTCCTGCCAGATGGGCGGGGCGTCGTTGAACAGCGACGCGTTCACCCCTGACGCGGCGTCGTCATCGAAGAACACATCCGTGAGGTCCTGGACCAGTTGCTTCACTCCGGCGGGGATCCGCCCGTCGCCGCCGATGCGGGCGGACCAGGCTTCCATGGCGTCCGTGGGGCCCGACTGGCTGAGCATGGGGCGGTACCCGGTCGAGCCGCCCGCCGTCGTCTGAGCCTTGACGCAGGTGGGATTGTCCGGTTCCGGGGTTCCGGACTTGTTGGTCAGCGCTGGAGCCTTGGTCCCCTCGGCGTACGCCCGGCCGGGAAGCTCTCCGTTCAGGCTCGGGTCGGCGGATCGCCAGGCGCCGTCGTGCACGTTGAGGTCGACCATCCGGTACCAGAGGTTCGGCCTGGCGATCCCGTAGTCCCGCTCGATCGCGCCGAACAGGTCGAGCATGAACGGCGGCAGATGCGAGTTGCCGGTGCGGTGCTCGTACGAGGCGAACTCCGTGCCTGGAATGATCTTCGCGAGGTTGCCGACGCCTTCGGTGACGAAGGACACCGTGGCCTTGGTCCTGATCTTGAAGTGGTTCAGGTCGTCGAACCAGGCCGGCCGCTGATCGCCGGTCGGCCGGTCGGTGTACGACTGCGCGAAGCCGATCCACTTGGCGATGCTGTTCCCGTCGGGATGGTTGACCGGGTCCGTCCCCGCCTCCTCGACCTGCTGCTTCCAGTCGCCGATCACCTTCCTGGTCGACGTGCCGAGGTTGGTGGCGGCGAGGATGCCGGTCGCCGAGTCACGGGCCCACTGGTAGAGGGTCGCGCGGTCCTTCAGGGGGCCGGCGAGCCAGGAACCCGGGGGCGCGGTGTCGATGTTCTGGTCCTCGTCGTACACCGCGACGGCCTCGACGTCCTCCTCGTGGTACTGGCCGGTGACCGGGACGAAGGCGACGGCGTCCCAGGCGATCCGCGCCGTCCCGTCGCCGTCCGCGGTGAGGTTGCTGAGGCTGACCTGCGGTGTCGTGCCGCTGAACATGAACGTGCCGAGGTTAACCCACCGGTTCCCGGTGCCCGCCTGGTTGACGGTCCGCCGCCGCCCGCCGCCGTCGGCGTTGACGCGGTACTGGGCGAGCCTGGTGCGGGCTCCCGGATCGGGTATGTGCACCAGGATCTTCATGGGGCCGGTGCGGGCCTGGTTCAGCGTCCAGGTGCCGACGGCCTCGCGGCTGGGAGAGTTGTGGGTGTTGCCCATCCAGAAGTGGCCACCGTACGCCGCGCCTATCTGATGGATGTCGATCTTGCCGGGGTAGGTGCCGTCGCCGGCCGCTTCGAAGGTGAAGCCGAAGGTCCCCGAGCTCGCCGGTTTGGTGCAGTTCGGACGGACCGAGGGGACATCCTGGGGAAGGTTGTCGACCACCAGGGCGCCGGCCGGCAGCCCGGTCAGTGTGCAGACCGGCGGGTAGTTGGTCGCGTCCTCCTGGTAGGCGTAGCCGGGGTCGAAGCGCAGCCTCCCGTGGCCGCAGGTGACGGGGCAGTTGCTCTTCCAGGTGGACGGCCGGTGCCACCAGCATTTCAGGTCGTACAGGCCGTTGGCGGGGTTCTTGTGCGCGCACGGGCCGGCCGGCTCGCCCACCACGTCAGGATCGTTCGGCAGGTGCGACTCGCCGGGGTAGCAGTCGTTGCTCGCCTCGCAGAACTGGATCACCGGCGGCTTGACGGCCACGCGGTCCTGCGTGCTGTTCCACCACGCGTACAGGTGGGAGTACACCAGGGTGCCGGGGCTCTCGATGAGCTCGATCGGGTGGCCGGCGAAGCCCAGCACCTTCTCCGGGTACGGCCAGAACTGCGGATGCGCGGCGTCGCTGTAGGAGGTCTCCATGAACGGGGGCCGGTCGGCCGGGTAGCGAGGGTTGACGGGGTTGTTCAGCCAGCCCAGCCCCCACGGGTTCTGGCCGCTCGGCTGGTGCAGGCCGGAGTTGTAGGCCCACACCGCGAAGAACCAGTTCTCGAGCCCTTCCGGCTTGCCGTCGTTGACGATCAGCCCGGCGCGACGGGCCTCGTTCCACTTGTCCTGCAGCATCTGCAGGCCCCTGGCGATGTTGACGGTGAAGTCGAGCGCGATCGCCCTCTGCTGGTTGTACGGCAGCGCGGTCTCGCCCGGTTTCGTCTTACCGGCCAGGCGCATGCCGTCGGTGATCTGCATGATGCCGTAGCCGCAGTCGGCCTCGCCCCAGTTGATCGTCCAGTCGTCTCCCTCGTCATCGTTGTAGTACTCGATGCCGAAATAGTTACCGATCAACGGATTCGCGGTCACCCCTGGGATGGCGAACCGGGCAGCCTGCCACGTGTTGGACTCCTGCACGGCCACGCCCATCATGACCTGCGCGGGCACCTTGCCTCCGCCTTCCAGGGCCTTCAACGGGAACAGGCCCTGCGGCGTGTAGGCCGGCATGCCGAGGTTCTTCCAGTTGGCCGGCCGCTGCACGGTCAGCCTGCCCTCCACGGCCTGGTCGACGGCCCACTCCACCTGGCGCGGCTTGGGCTGCATCGCCTGGTTGCGCGGGTCGTTGCGCTCCACCGAGCAGTAACGCTGATCGCCGTCGCCCGGATCGTCGGGACCACCCGCCGCCGCCACCCGGACCCGGCCCAGCGCCGGACTCGGCTTCGCCCCGTCCCCCGCCCCCGCGGCCGGGGTCACCGCCAGCGTGAACGTCTTGTCCGTCGCGAGTGACGTGGCGGTGATGTTCACCCGCTGCGGAGCGCCGGGGTCGTTGGGCGGCACCCGCGGGTCCTCGGCCTGCGCGCGCAGCACCGAGGTCACCGCGACGTCGCCGGACAGCGACATCCCGGCCTCGGGCGGCACGTCGGCGAGCGCCACGCTGCGCGGCGTGGCCTTGGGGTCGGCCGGCGACGCCTTGACGCCGGTCGGCGAGGTCTTGACGCCGGTCACGAACACCCGGCCGCCGCGGGCCGCCCGGACGCTCAGCTCCGTGATGGCGCCGGTCGCCAACGTGGTGACCGCGTCTCCCGCCTTCAGATCGACCCGGCGTACGGAGGCCGTCCGCTCGTCCTCGACCTGTGCGAACACCACACCGCCGTCGGCGTCGGCGGCCAGCCGGTACGGCACCCCCTTCGCGGACGCCACGACCGTGCGCTTGCCGTCGGGGTGCACTCGGACCAGCGCGCCGGAGTCGGCGGCCACGATCCCGTCCACGGCCGGCACCGCAGAGGTCAGCTGGCCGGGCACCTGGATGGGGTCGGCCAGCTTGCCGCTGGCGGTGTCGAGCCGGAACAGGCGGGTGGCGCCGCGGTCCTCGGTGCCGTCCTGAGTGAGGACGGCCGACTCCGACGGGCCGCAGCCCGGGTTGAAGTAGGCCAGCGTGGTCTGCAACGGCAGCTTGCGCACCGGCCCGCCGTTCAGGTCCACGATCGCGGTGAACCCGCCACGCTCGTTCAACACGCTCTTGTTGGTGAACGTACGCGGCGCGTAGACCACCACCGCCCTTTGGCCGGAGGCGGTCACACAGATGTTGCCGATCCACGCGTCAGTGTCGAACCCGGGCTCCGACAGCGAGGCCGCCGTCCGCCACCGATAGCCGTCCTTGGCGTCGGCCACCAGCACGTGGAACCCGGTGGCGTCACCGGCAGTGGCCACGGCCCGATCGGACGACTTCTGCCACCCGCCGCCCAGCACCTCGGCCCGCTTGCCCGAGTCGACGCTCTCCGGCGGGGGGGACTTCGCCGCCGGGACCGTGAGATCCGCCTGGGGCGGCGGCTGCGTGGGCCCGGCGACCGCGGGAATCGGTGCCCATAACAGCGTGGAGATGACGGAAAGGACGGCGAGAGATTTTCGGGCGCGCACGACTACTCCTAAGCCGTTGGGGGGAACCGCACAGGCGTTGCATTGGCAGCAGCGCGCCCTCCCGCATCATGGGGAGGGCGACGCGTCTTTCGGCTGGACCGGCCCGGCTATTTCCACGCCGTACAGTGGTCGCGGTTCTCCCAGGAACTGTGGGCACAGGCCCGGGTGGACCTCCCCACCCTGCTCATCATCACGGTGTACGTGCTGCACCTCGACCCGTCGCTCACCGACGCGGTTCTCGTCCGGGCGCCGGTGCTGTTGTTGACCGCCTCGTGCCAGATGCGCTCCTCGTACAGGCAGTCCGGCTGGTTGATGGCCTGGATGTCGGTCCAGCTCGCGTTGCAGGTCGGCGAATAAGAGAGCCGGACGAGATATTCCTTGGCAGCCGGAGCCCCAAGAATCACCATGTCGGCGAGAACTTGCGCGCCGGGAGCACATCCCGTGGCATTGGGGTCCTTACCGGAACATGTGTTCCCGTAGCAGGTGGCCCGCGCCGTTTCCGGCTGGGCGTACGCGACGGCGCCCGCGCCGAACACGGTGAACAGCGCGGTGGCCGCGGCTCCGACGGTGGCGGCGAGTCGCATGTACATGGTGGACCTCCGTGTCGATGAACCCTTTTCGCCTCGCGTTCTCGTCGTGCGCGAGGATCTTCGCAATCGGATTCTTGGCCCAGGGAGATCGCCGAACCAGGGCGTGCACCGGCCATGTACCGGCCATTCACCGTCGTCACGTGTGCTCGATCGTCCTCCATGCTCTACAGCCTGTAGAGTATGCGCGATCATTCGAACGGAAGGGTGAGGCATGCTGCGCTGGTTCCGGGTCGTGGCGGTGGCCGAGGCGTGCTCGTGGGCGGGGCTGCTGGTCGGGATGTTCTTCAAGTACGTGACCGCGACCGGCGAACTCGGAGTGAAGGTGTTCGGGCCGATCCACGGGGCGCTGTTCGTGCTGTACGTGGCCGGAGTGATGCTCTCGGCGCGGGAGGCCGGCTGGAGCCGCGGCACAGTGGTGCTCGGCCTGGCGTGCGCGGTGCCACCGTTCACCTCGGTGTGGTTCGAACGCCGGATGGCAGCGCGCACACCGGCCGCCCAACCTGCCTGACCCTGACCACCGGAGCACGCCTCTCGTGTCCGAGCTGCACCGACGAATGACAGCCCTCGTCTCCGAAGCCGGCTACCGCAGCGACGAACCGCTCACCGCAGCTGCTTGTTGACCTTCCGGTAGTGGTCCAGGACGTGTTGCCGCAGCAGCCGGCCGAAGCCGGCGCGTTCGAGGCGTAGCCCGAGGTCCCCCGGCGAGGTTCCGATGGCGGCGGCCGTACGCTCGATGTGCCAGTCGTGCGCGGCCAGCTTGGTCAGCAGGTAGCCGCGCCTGACCTGCGCCTGCGACAGGCGGAAGGTCTTCAGGTAGGCCACCTGACCGTCCTCGGAGGTGATCGTCTCCCCGATGTGGTTCTCCCGCTGCAGCTCGAAGTGCGGCAGGAACCGGGAGAGGCGGAACGGCCCGAACCGGTAGACCTCGTCGACCCGGCCGGGAGACGACAGCATCCCGGCCGCCATGATCGTGTCGTGGAAGGACGCCCACTCCTGCTCGTGTCGCTCGGCTGCCTGCCGAAGGTCGTCCAGCGACGCCACGCGCGAGGTGTCCACCACGGCGGGGAAGTCGCGTACCGGGTGATACAGGGCGTACTCGTAGATCAGCTCGCCGTACAGGTCATGGATGAGCGTCGGGTGCAGCGCCCGGTAGTCGTCGGGGTGCGGCACCACGGTCGCAGCGGCGAGCGAGTCGGCCACGTAGATCATCAGCCCGCACTGGCCGGGGTAGATCTCGAAGATCCGCAGGGCGTCCTCCAGCCCGTGGATCTCGGCGCCGCTGTAGGCGGCCTCCACGCGCGGCGACAGGTCGCGGCGCGACCACTCCTCCCAGAGGATCTCCGGCCCGCCGAAGTGCAGCGCCAGGTAGCCCTCCACGGCCAGGTGCAGCGGAAGGAAGCGCAGCCTGTTCTTGTCGACGCGCCGCGCCATGCGGCGCCGCGTCCTGATGCCCATGTGGCGGGCGGGCTCGCCGATCTGGGTCCCGTACGCGGCCGCGGGCGTACCGTCGCCGGTCCAGGAGGCGACGAAGGCGTGCGGGATGTAGGCCCAGTAGCCGGTCTTGTCCGGCAGCGCGACCATGGAGAGCTCGTCGCCGTAGATCTTGGCGTGCAGCCGCAGGTCGCGGATGGGCTCGCGGCGGACGAGCGGCACCAGCCGCACCGATCCCCAGGTCTGCGCGGGCCGCGTCTGCAGCCCGGTCAGGTCGATCATCGTGCCGCCGCCCTCTCCGCGACCCGCTCCGCCAGGTAGCCGCGCAGCTCGGCCAGGCCGGTCCGTCCCTCGGCGAACTGGGCCAGCTCGACCAGCACGAGGAGGTCCTCCGCGTCGCGGATGCCCGCGGTCGGCACGCTCGGCGCCAGCCGGCGCACGTCGAAGCCGCCGGCGTCGTAGACCGGGTTGACGTGCACGACGCTCACCTTCCGGTCCGGGTCCAGCCGGGTGCGCCAGACGCGCAGCACCTCCGCGGCCAAGCCCGGCGGCGCGTTGTCCCAGCCGTCGGAGACGATGACGAGCCGTTCCGGTGCCGTGCCCAGCCCGTCGATGATCCGCTGCCCCAGCGGCGTGGGACCGGTCGGCTGCGACATCAGCGGGTCGTCGCCGCCCGACAGCCAGAGCCCGCGGTAGTCGCCCGCCAGCGCCTCCAGCAGGTAGTGGCAGGCCACGGCGACCGCGAGCGGCCGGCGCCGCTTGGTGACCGAGCCGAAGGCGGAGAAGCTGTCGTCGAGGACCGCCGCGACCCGGCCCCAGGTTCCCGCGCGCGCTCCGGCGGCGCGCGCCGCGGACGCGCGGAAAGCCGCGGTGAGTTCGGTGCGGCGGCGCGCCCGGGCCGGGAAGGGCAGCGACAGCGCGTAGGAGGCCAGCCGTACCAGCGGCATCGCGTCCAGGTCGGCTTCGACACCCTGGTCGCGCGCCGACTCGGCCAGCCGGAGCCGCTCCAGCCTGGTCAGCCGCGGCGCGATCCGCTCCAGGAAGATCTCGCGCTTGATCCCGTGCCGCGCGGCGAACCCCTCGGCCACGGTGTAGGGCAGCTCGTAGATGGCGGCCTTCTCGTAGTGCGCGCGACGCCAGGCCTCCAGCAGCGGGTGGTCGAACCTGGGACGGCTGCGCGGCGCGAACAGGAAGTCGCTTAGCTCGCCCTCCAGGCGCAGGTGGGCGTGGCGTACCGCGTCCTTGAGCGCCGTACGGTACTTGACCGCGTCGAAGGCCAGGTCGGGGCGGCCGGACAGCCACCCCGCGATGATCGCCCGGGTGCGCCGGTTGTTGATCCCGAGGCGCCGCAGCTCCTGGAAGAGCCGGTAGACGCGCTGCGGCGCCATCCGCGACAGCCGCCACGCGATCAGGGCGCCGTCGCCGCCCTGCCGTACGAGCAGGTTGCGGATGATGATCGCGGCGTTGTGGTCGTTGATCTCCAGGGCCAGCGTCGCCGCGTAGACCTCGGGGTAGTTACCGTCGATGTAGCTGTGCAGGAAGCGGAGCGAGAGCCGCTGCGCGCCCTGCGTGCTGTGAAACTCGCGCTGCCCGGTCGACGCGATCGCCGCGTTGACGAACAGCATGACGTCCTCGCACTCGACCAGGTCGGCGAACGTCTCCATGATCGCCCCTCTGCTTCGGGCCGGCCGGGGAGTGAGGGCACGAACTGCGAAGGCATCGCTTCATAGGCGGGTTCCGGAAGTCGCACCGAAGTCCCGCGGCCGACTGGAGACGACGGTACCAATGATCACGAATGCGGCTCCAGGCATTTTCGTCGGCGGGCCGGCTTTCAGGCGGCGTTGTGCCGGTACCAGTCGAGGGTCGCGGCGACGCCCTCGGCGTGCGGGGTGACGGTGACCGGGCCGAACGCCTTCCGGAAGGCCGAGTCGTCGGAGACGAACGGGCGGTCGCGCTGGTACCAGGTCTCGCCGAGTTCGCGCACGGTCGGGTTGAACAGGCCGATGAGGCGCTGCATCCCCCTGCCCAGTCCGGCGATCTTCGGCTCGCCGCCCGCCGCCGCCCGTACGAGGTCGAGGAAGCGGCGTCCGGTGACCGGTTCGGCGGCGGGCAGGTGCCAGGCGCGCCCGTCGGCCTCGGCGTGCTCGCCGAGGGTGATCAGTGCGGCGGCGACGTCGGGAAGGTAGGCGACGGTGTGTGGCTGGTCGAGGTCGCCGACCCAGCGGGCGGTCTTGCCGGCCAGGGCGGCGGAGAAGACGGTCGGGCCGAAGACGGTGTTGACGCCGCCGGGGCCGTAGTAGTCGGAGGCCCGTCCCAGGGTCGCGCGGACCCGTCCGGACCGGTGGGCGTCGAGGATCAGCCGGTCCACTTCGGCACGGGCCCGGCCCTTGGGGTTGGTGGCGGCGTGCGGCAGGTCTTCGGTCATGGGGCCGTCGACCGGTCCGTACACGTACAGGTTGTCGGCCATGACCAGCTTGGCCCCGGCGGCCTCCACCCCGGTCAGGATCGTGCGGATGAGACCGGGGAACTCCTCGGCCCAGCGCCCGTAGCTCGGTTGGGCGCACTGGTAGACGACCGCGGCGTCCCGGCAGGCGGCGATGGCGCCGTCGGTGGTGGTGACATCGGCCCGCAGGTGTCCGGGGCCGGTGGCCGCGCCCCGGCTCACGGCGCGGACCCGATGGCCGCGAGCCGTTAGCTCGGCCACGACGGCGGAGCCGATCGCACCGGTGGCGCCGAGAACAACGTGCAGATCAGACATGCGTTCACTCCTGGAAGCTCGTTTCAAATCAAGGTTATGTAACAACGTTATGGTACCTTTGCGGCTATGGCAAGACCTAGAAACCGTGACTACGAGGAGCTCCGCCACGAGCTCGTCGACGCCGGCGGCCGGCTCCTGGCCACCGAAGGCCCGGCGGCGCTGACCACCCGCCGCGTCGCCCAGGAGACAGGGGTGTCGACCACGGCCGTCTACAACCTCTTCGGCGACAAGGCCGGCCTGGTCCGCGAGATGTTCCTGGCCGGGTTCGAACGTCTCGCCGCGGCCTTCACCGCCGCCCCCCGCACCGGCGACCCGGTCGCCGACCTCCTCGCCCTCGGCCACGCCTACCGCGCCAGCGCCCTGGCCAACCCGCACCTGTACGAGCTGATGTTCGGGCGGCCGATCCCCGCCTTCCAGCCCGACGCCGCCACCGCCGCGCTGATCCAGCCGACCTTCGACACCCTCGTCGCCGCCGTCGCCCGCTGCGTGCGGGAAGGCGCCTTCGCCCCCGCCGATCCCCACGACCTCGCCGTCAGGCTCAACGCCCTCGCGCACGGACTGTGCAGCCTCCACCTGCGGGGCGCGCTCGGCGACGCCGACGAGGCGCGCCGCCACTGGGACGACGCCTTCGACACCATGATCCGAGGACTGCGCGGCAGATGACCGGCCCCCTGGCCGCGGGGCTTCATCCCGTACATCCTTGGCACGTCAGGTGCTGACCGAATGCGGAATGCCGCCGATCAACACGCACCAGGAGCCGTGGGCCGTCGCGCAGGCCGTCCACGAAGGCACGCCGCCGACCGACGACGAGATCCGACGCCAGGCCGGCGAGATCGCGGCGGCGGCACGGGCGCGACTCGCTGGAGATCGATGACGAGGCCGGGAGGACGTCCGGCCCAGGCCCGCGGGTACGCCGGGGGACCGAGCATCCTCTCGCGCCACCGTCAGGTCCAGGTCGCGCCGACGGTGTTCATCGCAGAGTGAGCGGGGTCTCGGATGCGATGCGGGTCAGCTTCTGCGGGTTGCGGACGTAGTAGAGGCCGGTGATGCGGGCGTCCTCGACCCGGACCGCCATGACGCCGTCGACCTCGCCGTCCACGCGCAGGACGAGTGCCGGGTTGCCGTTGACCACGGTGGGGTCACCGGTGAGCGCGACCTGGGCCTTGCCGACGCCGCCGACGATGAAGCGGGCCGCCTTCTCGGCACCGGTGATCGGCCGCGGCGCGGCCTGTTTGACGCCGCCGCCGTCGCTGATGAGGACGACCTCGGGGGCGAGCACGTCGAGCAGGCCCTGCAGGTCGTTGGTTTCCAGCGCGCGCCGGAACGACTCCAGAGCCGCCCGGGTCTGGCCGGCGGAGACCACCTCGCGAGGGCGGCGGGCCTCGACGTGCCGGCGGGCGCGGTGCGCGATCTGGCGGACGGCCGCGGGGCTCTTGTCGACGGCGGCCGCGATCTCGTCGTAGCCGACGTCGAAGGCCTCGCGCAGCACGAAGACGGCGCGCTCGGTCGGTGAGAGCGTCTCGAGGACGAGCATGAGCGCCATCGACACGCTCTCGGCGAGCTCGGCGTCCTCGGCGACGTCCGGCGCGGTGAGCAGCGGCTCGGGGAGCCAGGGGCCGACATACGCCTCCTTGCGGCGCCTCATGGTGCGCAGCCGGTCCAGCGACCGCCGGGTCGCGATCCGGACCAGGTAGGCGCGCTGGTCGCGCACCTGCTCCATGTCGACCTTCATCCAGCGCAACCAGGTTTCCTGGAGGACGTCCTCGGCGTCGGCCGCCGATCCGAGCATCTCGTACGCGACGGTGAACAGCAGGCTGCGGTGGGCGACGAACGCCTCGGTGGCGGAGTCCATCCGGCCGGCACCAGCGATCGGCTCGGCTGTGCCCTTCGTCGGCTCGCTGCGCTCGTTCATGCCCGGCTCCTGCCTGTACGTCCTCAGCCTCAACTGTGCTCCACGCACAAGACGCCGGCCCCGGCCGCCGTGTGACACCCGTGACAGGTGACGCACATCACATGACGGCACTGTCACAGGGACCCGGGCGCCGGCGCCTCATGTTCGTCAGGACGCGGCGCGAACGATCCGCGTGGCACACGACTCCACGAGTGATCGCCTCGGCCCCGTTGCGTGATGACCGCCGCACAACCGCCACCGCAGCAGAACGGAAAGACATCATGAGCAAGGTCTGGTTCGTCACCGGCTCGTCCCGCGGCCTCGGCCGCAACTTCGTCGAGGCCGCCCTGTCCCGCGGCGACCGGGTGGCCGCGACCGCCCGGAACATCGGAAGCCTCGACGAACTGGTCGCCGTCCATGGCGACGCGGTGCTCCCGCTGGAGCTGGACGTGGCCGACAAGGCCGCCGTCTTCGAGGGCGTCAAACGGGCCAAGGAGCACTTCGGCCGGCTCGACGTCATCGTGAACAACGCCGGCTACGCCCAGGTCGGCGCGATCGAGGAGCTGACCGAGCAGGAACTGCGCGACCAGCTGGAGACGAACCTGTTCGGCGCGGTGTGGGTGATCCAGGCCGCGCTGCCCTACCTGCGCGAGCAGCGCTCGGGGCACATCATCCAGCTGTCCTCGGCGGCCGGGGTCATCGCCATGCCGCTCGGCGGCGCCTATCACGCCTCCAAGTGGGCCCTCGAAGGCCTGAACGAAGCCCGCCCCGGCCTACGACGGTCTCCGCCGACGTCTCGGCGCGGTCGCCGGAAAGCAGCCCGCCGGCGACCCGGCCGCCGCGGCCCAGGCCCTGCTCAAGCTCGTCGACTCCGGCAACCCGCCCCTGCGGGTGCTGTTCGGCCAGGGCTTCTACCCGATGATCCAGCAGGCCTACGCCGACCGGCTCAAGACCTGGGCGGACTGGCAGGACCTGTCGGCGGAGGCTCACGGCCACCTGGATCAGGAAGCTCGGTGACCGATCCGTCGTCGATGGTGGGGTCGAGGATCTCGCTCAGGTAGCACGGGGTTCGGGTGCCGAGGTCCAGGTGGAAGAGCCGGGCGAGGGCGTCGAGACCTGGGCGCTCCCGGTGGCGTGGCTGTGCCGCCACCGCTCCATGACCTGCCGGAAGGCCTCGCTCACGAGGAGCAGGAGTTCGGCGGATGACTGGAAGCGGGCGCCCGCCGGGGTGCCGGCCCCGAGTATCTCGGCCCCGCGCCGCGATGCGGCCACCAGGGCGTCGTTCATCTGCAGAGCCGCGAGCATGCTCCGAAGCCAGATCTCATCGTCGATGACATAGCGTTCGCGCCGCGCCCCGGGGGCCCGTTCCCGGCTCAGCATTCCCTGCTGTTCGAGGAAGGCGACGGCGTGCGAGACCGACGCCGGACTGACGCGAAGCCGCTGGACCAGGTCAGCGGCGGTGAGAGCGCCGGAGTCAGTGACGTACAGGCAGGCCAGCACCCTTGCCTCCATCCGGGGCAGGCCCTGCTGGACGAGCAGAGCCGTGAAGGACTCCGTGAAGTCCTGCACCGCTCGGGGGTCGCGCCCATGGGCGCTGTCGGGTGTCGGCGGGGCCGGAGGCTGAGGCTGCTTGTGCCGGCGCGCACGGTGCCGTGTGGCCTCGTGCGCCCGGTCCGCCCCGTAATCGTCGGGGCCGCCGTTGCGGATGACCTCCCGCATGATGGTCGAGGCGGGCCGCCCCAGACGCCGGCCGATCTCCGCGTATCCGAGCCCTTCGGCCAGCGCCGCAGCGATGTGCTGACGGTCCTCGTTCGTGAGTCTGCCTCCGGGCATCGGTGCTCGTCTCCCAGCTGTCGACATGCGCGGAGCCCTGCGCCCGCACGCCCCGCTGCACAGTATGAGTCCCCCTGTAGTTCATTGCAAAGCACGATCATGATCCTTCATTGCGTTTGGCGTCACACTCATTGCAAAGGAAGTCCGATCTCGCAGATACAGCGGGCAAGATGCTCTCATAGCTCGTTGACGAAAGAATGAACGCAATGTAGGGTCGTAGACGTTCAGAGATTCCCGAACAGCGGCGGATGCCGATGACGCCGCAGAGGGAGTCCCCATGACCGGGAATGCTTGATCCGCCGCGCCCGCCGAGCACTACGCCGGGGCGGCTCCGACTGATCGAACGCTGTAGGCGAGGAGATTCATGATGGGAAACAACAACAACGGCTTCTCCGAAGCAGGGCTGCGCAGGCTGCGTGAGGTGCTGGCGCGGCATGTCGACTCGGGGAAGATCCCCGGGGTCGTCGCCCTGGTCAGCCGGGGTGATGAGACGCATGTCGAGGCGATCGGGACGATGCGGCATGACGGTGGCGCGGCGATGAGCCGGGACACGATCTTCCGGATGGCCTCGACGTCCAAGCCGGTCTCGATGGCGGCGGCGATGGTCCTGCTGGACGAGTGCCGGTTGCGGCTGGATGACCCGGTGGATCAGTGGCTGCCGGAACTGGCCGACCGGCAGGTGCTCAAGCGGATCGACGGTCCGCTGGACGACACCGTCCCGGCGCGGCGGCCGATCACCGTACGGGACGTGCTGACCTCCACGTTCGGGCTCGGCATGGACATGACGGCGCTGGGCAGCCCGATCATGGGCGCGATCTTCGAGCAGGGACTCACGCCCAACCTGCCGGAGCCGATGCCCGAGCCGGACGAGTGGATGCGCCGCCTCGGCGCGCTTCCGCTGATGCACCAGCCCGGCGAGCGCTGGCAGTACCACATCAGCAACGACCTGCTCGGCGTGCTGGTGGCCAGGGTCACCGGCCAGTCGTTCGAGACGTTCCTGCGCGAGCGCATCTTCGACCCCCTCGGCATGAAGGACACCGCCTTCCACGTGCCCGACGACAAGATCGACCGGCTGCCGACCCTGTACGCCCCCGACCCGCAGACCGGCGAGTTCCTCGTGTGGGACGAGGCCAAGGGGGGACGCTGGAGCCGGCCTCCGGCGTTCCAGGGCGGCGGCGGCGGGCTGGTCTCCACCGCCGACGACTACCACGCCTACTTCCGGATGCTGCTCAACGGCGGGACGCACGGCAACCAGCGGATCCTGTCCCGGCCCGCCGTCGAGCTGATGACCACCAACCAGCTCACGCCCGAGCAGAACGCCGCCCGCACCGCTCTGGCCCGCGACAGCGTCCACATCTCGCACGGCCAAGGGCAGCACGGCGGCTGGGGCTTCGGGATGGCGGTGCGCACCTACCGCGGCGACTACGCGCCCATCGGCCAGTTCGGCTGGGACGGCGGCAGCGGCACCTCGACCTACGCCGACCCGGCCAACCAGATCACCGGAATCCTGCTCACCCAGGTCGGGGCGTCCGTCCCGGATCCGGTGCAGCTGATGCACGACTTCTGGACCACGCTCTACCAGGCCATCGACTGACACCGAGCCCGTGCCCCCACCTCGCCGTCCTCCACCCCGCCACGGGTGGGTTCGCCCGGCGTGTCGGGCATCCGTGACCCCCTCTCCCGCCCCCGGCCCGCTCAGCCGACGCCGGACGCCGGCCGGGGCGGGTCTAGCGGAGGCGTGCCAGCCAGCGGCCTTGCGCGGTCCAGCAGTCGACCTCGACGAACCCGGCGGCCAGCGCGACCCTCCGGATGTCGCTCACCGAAACGGTCGCCCAGCTGAACCATTCCTCGACAAGCGGCCCCCGGCGTAGCCGGAGCCGGTCGACCCGGCTTCGTGTCCCGGCCGGCGCGACCTCGGCCAGGACCGTACCTCCCGGCCGAAGAAGCTGCCTGACCCTGTGCAGCAGCGCTTCGGGGTTGCCGCCGATGCCGATGTTGCCGTCGGCGAGCAGCGCCGTCGCCCAGTGGCCGCTGCCGGGCACGTCCTGGAAGACGTCCCGGAGCAGGGCGAACCCTCCGGCGCGGCGGGTCAGGGCGACGGCCCGCGGTGTGATGTCGATGCCGAGCGAGCGGATCCCGCGCCGGGTCAACGCCGCCGTGAGACGTCCGGGACCGGAGCCGACGTCCAGCGTGGGGCTGGAGCAGCGGCTCAGGAACTCCTCATCCCCGTCGATCGGCTCGAACCAACGCGCGGTCTCCAGCGTGACGCGGGTGCCGTCCACGTACTCGATCTCGGCGCCCTCCCCCGCGAGGGCGTCCGCGTAGAGCTCCCCGATCATCGGCCCAGCTCCCGCAGCGCGGCTGCGAAACACGACGCGGGCACCTCGGCGGCCACCGCGACGGCGTCCGCCGCGGTGTCGACATCGGTCAGCTCGGGCAGGTGGTGAACGGCCAGCCCGGCGCGTTCCAGCCGGTCGAGCTGGTGCTTGCCGGTCTCCGGATGCGACATGGGCACCCCCAGGAGCAGCGCCGGGTCCGGCCGGCGCAGGCCGAGCAGCCAGAAGCCGCCGTCGGCGGCCGGGCCGTACACCGCGTCGTGCCGTTCCAGCGCCTCCCCGGCCTCGCGCAGCAGCGCGGGGGTGACCTGCGGGGTGTCCATGCCGATCAGCACGACAGGGTCCGGCCGCAGCCGGCGGGCGTCGGTGAAGGCCGCCGCCAGGCGCTCGTCCAAGCCGTCGCCGCGCTGCGGGATCACCACGAATCCCGGGGGCAGCCAGCGGCCCGGCAGCCCGTCCAGGGCGATCACCCGCTGGGTGGCCGGAGCCGCGGCGACGGCGCGCACGCTGTCGCGGAGCGCCGCCTCCGCGAGGGCGGCGGCCTCGACGGGGCTGTACGGCGGGGTCAGCCGGCTCTTGACCCTCCCGGGCAGCGGCTCCTTGGCGATGATCACGATCTGCGGGTTCATTGCCGTACCTCCACCTGGCGGGACCGGCGTACGGCCCAGCCGATCAGCACGGCCAGCGCGGCCGCCGCGTAGAAGGGGGTCCCCAGGCTGCCGGGGGCGGCCGGGCCGGCGGTGTAGGCGACCGCGCCGGCCAGGGCCACGCCGAGCCATTCCCCCTGTCCGTCCATGGCGGTCAGCGCGACGACCAGCAGCGCGTACCAGGAGTAGCCGGGGGTGAACAGCAGCAGGAGCGAGCCGCTGACCAGCAGCGCCCCCCGCCAGGGCCGGTCGGCGTCGCCGTACCGCATGACGAGGAGCGCTACCAGGCCGAGCAGCGCGACCGCGGCATAAGGGGCCCACGAGTCCGGCATGAACAGCCGCAGGACCGCGTAGCGGTTGCCGCCGCCGGGACCGTCGTAGCGTTCCTCCTTGAGATAGCCCGGCAGGTATCCCACGACCGAGGCCCCCGAGGCCAGCACGTAGGGCAGGTAGGACAGCGCCACGACGAGAACGGCGGGCACCACGACGCCGAGGACGCGGCGCCACGCCACGCCGTCGGCCAGCACGCCGGACAGGGCGCCGGGGAGCGCCGTCGCGGGCAGCAGCTTGGCCGCCACGGCCGCGCCGAGCAGCGCGCCGCGGGCGCGACCGGCGCGGACGGTGCTGAAGGCCAGTACCACCAGCAGCACGGCGAGCATGTCGACATGCGCGTTGTTCACCGCCTCGACCGGCACCGCCGGGCACCACGCCCAGTACGCCGTCCGGCGGGCGCCCGCGGCCCGGCTCAGTGCCGCCAGCACCAGCACGGCCATCACCCAGCCGCCGACCTGGAGGACCTTGTGCCGGGAACCCTCCGGCGACAGCCAGTGGATCAGCAGGAAGTACCCCTGCGCGACCGGCGGGTAGATCGTGGGCTCGGTGGGCCGGTTGATCCGCGTGCAACCGCCCCCGGGCAGTGTCCACAGGTCGGGAGCGCCGCAGCCGGGCGGGAAGAGCCAGTCGTCGCGCAGCCGGACGAGCATCGGGTCGGCCGGCGGGTGGTCGTAGGGGGAGATGCCCGCGGCCTGCACCCGGCCGTCCCACGCGTACCGGAAGGAGTCGGTGCTGCTGTTCGGCGGGGCCGCCAGCCCGGTCGCGGCCAGCCCGATCCCGCCGGCGACGACCAGCGCGCCGAGCCGCCGCTCCGGCACCCGCCGGGCCAGCCACACGGCGGCGGCGAACAGCGCCCAGGCCAGCAGGTACCAACCGAGGCCGGGCGGCCCGGCCACCATCCTGAGCAGGACGGCCCCCAGGGCGACGAGGGTCCCGCTGACGACGAGCAAGCTTCGGCTCACAGCGGCAGCCTGGCATCCCGGGGCCGCTCCGGCACCGTGACGGCGGCCGCTGTTCGCCCTCCGTAAGAACCCTTACGAACCGCTTACGCAGCCTCGGCGTGGCCGAGGCGACGGGCTACGGTCGGTGGCGTGAGAGTGCTGGTCACCGGTTCGGCCGGGTTCATCGGTGGACACGTCGCCGAGGCGCTGGAGGCCGCGGGTCACGACGTCGCCGGCCTGGATCTGCGGGACGGCGCCGACGTGCGCGACGCGGAGATCCTGGACACGCTGCTGCCGGGCGTCGATGTCGTCGTGCACCAGGCGGCCAAGGTGGGCCTCGGCGTGGACGTCTCCGACCTGCCCGAGTACGCCTCCGTCAACGTGTACGGCACTGCCGTCCTCCTGGCCGCCATGGCCAGGCACGCGGTCGGGCGGCTGGTGCTGGCGTCCTCGATGGTGGTCTACGGCGAGGGTCGTTACGAGTGCGCCGCGCACGGCCCGGTCAGGCCGGGGCCGCGTGCCGTCCACGACCTGGAGGAGGGCCGGTTCGACCCGGTCTGCCCCCGGTGCGGCGAGCCGGTGCGCTGCGCGGTGATCGAGGAGGACGCGCCACCCGATCCGCGCAACGCGTACGCCACCAGCAAGCTCGCGCAGGAGCACCTGGCCGCCAACTGGGCCAGGGAGACGGGCGGGAGCGCGGCGGCGCTGAGGTATCACAACGTCTACGGGCCGCGCATGCCGCGCGACACCCCCTACGCCGGTGTGGCGGCGATCTTCCGATCCGAACTCCAGGCGCGCCGGGCGCCACAGGTCTTCGAGGACGGCTGTCAGCTCCGTGACTTCGTCCACGTACGCGACGTGGCCAGGGCGAACCTCGCGGCCGTGGCGGCGCCCGCCCGGCCGGGCGAGCTGCGGGCCTGGAACATCGCCTCCGGCACCCCGCACACCGTGGGTGAGATGGCCCGCGCGCTGGCCGCCGAACGGGGCGGGCCGAGCCCGCGGATCACCGGGAACTTCCGTCTCGGCGACGTCCGCCACATCGTCGCCTCCCCCGGACGAGCCGAGACCGAGCTCGGCTTCCGCGCCGAGATCGGCTTCGACGCGGGCATGAAGGAGTTCGCCCGGTCATGACGATCGACGTGATCCTGCCCTGCCTGAACGAGGAGGCCGCGCTCGGCTGGGTGCTCGGGCGCATGCCCGACGGCTACCGCCCGATCGTGGTCGACAACGGCTCGACCGACCGCTCCGCGCGGATCGCGCGTGACCTCGGCGCCCGGGTGGTCGACGAACCCAGGCGCGGCTTCGGCGCCGCCTGCCACACCGGACTGCTGGCCTCCCTCGCCGAGGTCGTCTGTTTCATGGACGCCGACGCCTCGCTCGACCCCGCCCAGCTCCCGCGGGTGACCGCCGCGGTGCTCGACGGACGCGCCGACCTCGTCCTCGGACGCCGCGTGCCGGGGGCCGCGGGGACCTGGCCCCCGCACGCCCGGCTGGGGAACGCCGTCCTCGCCCGCGGCCTGCGCCGCCGCACGGGCGCGCCCCTGCACGACCTCGGCCCCATGCGGGCCGCCAGGCGCGCGTCGCTGCTGGCGCTCGGCCTGACCGACCGCCGCTTCGGCTACCCCCTGGAGATGGTGCTGCGTGCCGCCGCGGCCGGCTGGCGGATCGCCGAGGTGGACGTGCCCTACCTGCCGCGGACGGGACGCTCCAAGGTGACCGGCACCGTGCGCGGGACGCTGCGCGCCGTCGCGGACATGCGACGCGTCATGGCCGAGACGGCCCTTGCCGCGAAGCATCCACGATCGTCCGGGAGCCTGTGACGCCCAAGGCGGGCGGCGGCTTCCGGCTGGGGACGCCTCCTCGCCGACGTCTCCCAGCCTGAGGCCGACACGCAGTGGACGAACACCGGCGATGCCCACGGGGAGCGCGGGCTCGGGCGGCGCGGCCGTGATGACGTCCGGCCAAGGACCTACCAGTTACGCGTACGTCCGAACCACACGTTGCGCGCCCGGAAGTAGGTGTTGCCGGAGGGGCCCGGCTGCTGGGCCCAGCGCGGGTCGGTCTTCTCGATCCCCGAAGCCCAGGAACCCATCTGCAGGTTCATGATCAGGTACTGCGGGATGCCGGCCCAGCCGACGCCCCGGTGGCTCGCCTTCCACACCCCGTCGAAGTAGTAGTCGAGGAGGACGTCGTTGCCGTCCTTCGTCATCCAGACCCGGTACTTGTGCCAGGTGTCAGGGTTGTGGCCGCTGAGCTCGTAGCGTTCGGCGGGGTCGTTCTCGCCGGCCTCCTTGGTCCAGGTGTTGAACAGGTTCGTGGAGTCGCCGACGTACTCGAGGATGTCGCTCTCCGGGGGCCAGTTCGGGGCGATGCCGGTCGTCCAGAACGCGGGCCAGATGCCCTGCCCGGTCTGGGTGCGGAACTCGCCCTCGATGTCGTACTCGGGGAACTGATCGTTGACGATGATCTGTTCCTTGGCGTGGACGGTGCCGGAGTTCCACCAGATCGGAGCCTGCGGTGCGCTGGGGCTCTTCTCCGTGGACTGGCTCAGCCGGGTCGCGGTCAGGGTCAGCACGCCGCCGGAGAGCGAGACCTGCCCCGGGAGCATCTTGGCGGCGCCGTTGTGCATGTTGCCCCAGGGGTAGTTGTAGTTCCACTCCTGGTTGAAGGCCGTGGTGCTGCTGAAGGAGGACTTCTCGACGAGGTTCTCCCACGTGGCCGCGCTGCGGCGGGCGCGGGCCCTGGAGGCGGCCTGGGCTTCGGCCGGGACGAGCGAGAGCCCTAACACGCTGCCGGCGGCCGCGGAACCCATGGTGATGAGCTTGCGGCGGCTGATCATTTCCTCGGACATGTGATCCTTTCTCATCGGGGAGTGCGAGCCGGTGCGGATGGTCGTGCTCGCGGACAGCGCCCCATATTCAGGTTGATCTTGCACCATATTTCGGGCATACGTCGCTCGCAGACGTGCGCCGCTTTCGCGTCCTCGCCGAACAGGCCGCGGGCTTGCCGGATCAGGCGGCGCCGCTGATCGAGGCGCTCCACGCGTGCGGGCGCACCGCCGAGGCCCTGGCGCACTTCGCGCACGTGCGCCGGACGCTCGACGAGGAGCTGGGCGTCGAGCCGGGCGCGTCCCTCCAGCAGGCGCACCGGACGTTGCTGCGCTCCGGCGCCCCGCCCGAGCCCGTCGGCGTGGTCCCGGCGCAGCTACCGGTCGGACTGAGGTGCTTCGTCGGCAGGGCTGCCGAGCTCGACCGGCTGGCCGTGATCGCTTGCGGCGAACGGCCGGTCACCGCGGCCGTCTGCGCCATCTCCGGACCGCCCGGGGTGGGCAAGTCGTCGCTCGCGCTGCGCTGGGCCCACCTGCACCGCGACCGCTTCCCCGACGGGCAGCTCTACGCAGATCTCAGCGGGGTGGACGCCGACGACGCGTCCGTGGTCCTGCCGCGCTTCCTCAGCGCGCTGGGGGTGCCGGAGGCGCAGGTGCCGTCCGGGTCCGAGGCGCAGGTCGGGCTCTACCGCAGCCTGCTGGCCGGTCGGCGGGTTCTCGTGGTGCTCGACGACGCGAGGGGCGCCGCCCAGGTCCGCCCGCTGCTGGCCACCGCGCCGGGATGCCTGACGGTGGTGACCAGCCGCGCCGAGCTGGCCGGACTCGCCGTCACGGCCGGCGCGCACCTGATGCGCCTGGACGTCCTGCCGGGCGACGACGCGTACCACCTGCTGGTGACGTGGCTGGGCGAGGAGCGACCGGCGGCGGAGCCGGAGGCGGCGGCGCTGATCATCCGGCGCTGCGGGCGGCTGCCGCTTGCGCTGGCGATCGTCGCGGCCCGGCTGGCGCAGCGCCCCGAGCTGCCGCTGGCCGAGGTCGCCGCGGACCTGGAGCGGGCCGTGGCGGGCCCGGAGCCGTTCGCCGACGTCGACCCGGCGGTCGACCTGCGCGGCGTGTTCGGGCGCTCCTACCGCGACCTGCCCGCCCCCGCGGCGGGACTGTTCCGCCGCCTCGGCCTGCACCCCGGGCCGCACCTGCCCCTGGCGGCGGCGGCGAGCCTGGCCGCCCTGCCGGTGACACGCGCCCGGGAGCTGGCCGCGCACCTCGACCGCGCCAACCTGGCCGAACTTCGTCCGCCCGGCCGCCTGCACCTGCACGACCTGCTCCGGGCGTACGCGGCCGAGCAGGGACGCGGCGCCGGCGGCCGGGCGGCCCGGCACGCGGCGACCCTCCGGCTGCTGGACTACTACCTGCACTCGGCGTGCGCCGCCAACACCGTGTGCTACCCGCACCGCGACGACCTGCGCCCGGAACCTCCCGCCCGGGGCGTCGCGGTCGAGTGGTTCGCCGGGGAGGCCGAGGCCCTGCGCTGGTACGCCGACGAGGTCGTGGCGCTGCCGGCCCTGCTGGCCGAGGCGACCGCGGCCGGGCTGGACCGGCAGGCGTGGCAGCTCGCTTGGGCGTTCACGGAGTTCATGCAGCGGCGTGGCCTGTGGGAGGAGATCCTGCGCGTCCAGGCGGTGGCGCTCGACGCGGCCCGGCGGCTCAAGGCCCGGCTGGCCGAAGCCCGCTGCCACAACAGCGCCGCCCGCGCCCACTACCGGCTCGGCCGGCGCCGCGAGGCGATCGAGCACTTCGAGCAGGCCGCCGAAAGGCACCGCGACCTCGACGAACCGGTGCTGCACGCGCACGTCCTCCTGGGCCTGAGCGTCGCGCTGAGCCCGACGGACCCCGGCGAGGCGCTGGAGCGGGCGCTGTGCGCGCAGGCACTGTTCCGGAGCGCGGGCGACGCCGTCGGGGAGGCACGGGCGCTCAACAACGCGGGCTGGCTGAAGGCCGAGACCGGCGCGTACGACGAGGCGCTGGCCGACTGCCGCCGCGCGCAGCGGCTCCTGGCCGGCCTCGGGTACGCCCAGGGCGAGGGGCACGCCTGGGACAGCGTCGCCCACGTCCTGCGCCTCAGCGGCGACCTCGCGGGGGCGATGGCGGCCTTCGAGCGGGCGGCGGAGTTGCTGCGCGGCTGCGACGACCCGCTCGCCGCCGCCGAGACGCTGGTCCGCCTGGGCGAGACGCACGTGGAGGCGGGCGACGCCGCCGCACTCGACGCCTGGAAGCAGGCGGCGGACTGCTACGACGCCGTCGGCGACGCGCGGGCGAGCACGCTGGAGACGCTGCGCGCCCGCATCGGCGCCGCCTTCCAGGACTTCGTGCCGTACGAGCTGACGGCCACCGACAACATCGCGGTCGGCGACCTCCCGGCCGCGGCCGACCCGGCGCGGATCGAGCAGGCCGCGCGGGACGCCGGTGTCCACGACACCCTGGCGGCCCTGCCCTACGGCTACCGCACCCTGCTGAGCCGCGGATTCCCCTCGGAGGAGGACGAGGAGGGCCCGGACTCCGGCGTGCTGCTCTCCGGCGGGCAATGGCAGCGGCTGGCGCTCGCCCGGGCATTCCTGCGCCGCGACCGGGACCTGATGATCCTCGACGAGCCCAGCTCCGGCCTGGACCCGGAGGCCGAGCACGAGGTGCACCGCCGGCTCGCCGAGCTGCGGTCCGGACGCACCAGCGTCGTCGTCTCCCACCGGCTCGGCGCGGTCCGGGACGCCGAGCGGATCGTGGTGCTGGCCGACGGCGTCGTCATCGAGACCGGCACGCACGCCTCGCTGCTGGCCGTGGGCGGCACGTACGCCCGGCTGTTCGACCGGCAGGCGGCCGGGTACCGGGACGACGCGGAACACGTGGCGGCCGAGCACCGGGACGACGGGGAATTCGTGACGGCCGAGGCGAGAGGGCCGTCGCGGTGAGCGGGGCGACGGCCCTCGTCGCCGTTCTCGGCCTCACCGTGGCCCTGGCCGTGGCTCTCGCCGTGGTCGTCGGGGTACGGCGGCGGTACCTGGTGGTGACCGTCGAGGGGGAGAGCATGCTGCCGACGTACCGGCCGGGGGAACGGGTGCTGGTCCGGCGGGCGCGGGCCGGGGCGCTGCGGGCCGGGCAGGTCGTCGTGCTCAGCGACCTCGTCCCGGCCGGTGGGGCGGAGCTGAGGCTCCGCTGGATCATCAAGCGCGTCGCGGCACTGCCGGGCGACCCCATTCCGCGCGACACCGTCCCCGCCCTGCGGGCCGCACCCGGCACCCTGGTCCCGGCCGGTCACCTGGTCGTTCTCGGCGACAACCCGGACCGTTCGCACGACTCCCGCCACTCCGGCTACCTGACGACGGATCGCTTGTACGGCGTGGTCCTTCGCCGATTCGGCTAGCCACTTGGACGGCGCGGTGGGTGGTCTGAGCGGTGTCACGCCCCCTCGAGGGCCCAGGCGTAGGTCAGTACGCCGTCGAGATGCCAAGGGGGCGTCATCTCGTAGCAGTACTGATCCATCACTCGTGCGTTCACCGCACGCCAGACCCCCGAGTTACTGATCCGCCACACATAGGCAAGTCGTTCGCCGGTCGGCAGCCGAGGTGGGTCGAACTTCCCGTCTTCGTCGACGTAGCCCAGAACACCTTCGTCCACGAAAGCGCCGCTGTTCTGGAGAGCGGCCGCCTCGCCCGGCAGTGCGAGGATGTAGGAGGCTCGGTCGACAGCACGCAGGCGGTGAAGCCCCACCCCGCCGCTGAACACCGTTCGTGAGATGTAACGAGCCGCCTGCACACCCGCCGGCCCGAATCCATGATCACGGATCGCCGAGTCCCGCTCGGCCTCGCTGGTGGTGTAGAAGTAGCCGCCGATCGGGGTTGCCAGCTCATGAAGCTGGACCAGTTGGATCGAGGTCGACCGAGCGGTTGCGGGAGATGCGACCAGTGGCAGGCCGGCGGCGAAGATCGCCGCGATGATCGTCAGCCGAATCGAGCGCCGGCGGATTGAGTGCATGACGCGCCTTTCAGTCACGACGGCGAACACTCGCCGTCTCATGCGCCTATCTCCACAACGCATTCTTGGTCGCAGGAGAGCGGCGGTCCAGGTCACGGACCGGACATGCACCGGCCATTCACCGGCCTCACGGGGCGTGGCATACGAAATGTCCGCCGAATGGCCACCCTATGCCCTCGACCCTCGCGTCATCCAGGTCAAGGATCTCCAGTGTCGGCGCGCAACTCGCTCTTCATGAAAACGAACAGAAACTGGAGGAATTCATGATCAAAGCGATGTTCACCACCATCCTGGTAGCGGCGGGGCTCGGCTTCGGCTTGGCCGGAACCGCAAACGCGTCGCCGCAAGCCACCGCCGCGAAACCATCCGACAACAGCGTCTCGACATACAATCTTTGGTATGTCCACAGTACGTGGTCCAACGAGCGGGCCTGTCATCTCACGGGCCAGGACCTACGCGCACGCGGGGAAATCATCAATTACTATTGCGAACCTCGAGGCGTGGGCACCCCGTATCCTTTCTGGGTCCTGCACGTCTACGTGGACTGAATCAGCGACGCCGGAAATAGCCTGATCCCTTCGAGACGCACGCCGGCCGCCACGCGAGGGCCGGCGTGCGGCAGTGCAGGATGCCGGATCGGTACCGGGGTTGACTTCGCTGCGAAAGCTGGGTGCACGTCCGGGAGAGGCGAAAAGGATGCGAGCTGAAGAAACTCAGCCCGCCGTCCGCTCCAGAATCAAATCGATCTCGGATTCGATCTCCTGGTCAGCAGTGAGGCGAACATGCATCCCATCACCTACGCCCTCCTGGGCAAGCGCGCAGCCCTTCATCAGGCCGGCGATCGGGGGTGACAACAACGTGCTCCATCGAGTGCTCCTGACCGATCGACTAGTGCGAACGACACGCTGGGCCGGGTGAAGTCCGCGGGCTCGGCCACGGCAGGAAGCTCGGTATCGAGTTCCACCTCACCCCGTCCTCGTCGCCCGTGACGACACCTCCACGACTGCGGTCAAGGGGATTGTTCGAGGTAGATCTTGCGTTCTTCTGGAGTCAGTTCGCGAATGGTGCGCTTGGCGGCCAGTGCCTGGACCTCGCGCATGGGGCCGCATACCTCGCAGTGCCAGATCCGTACCGTGGCGTCGTCGTAGGTCGAGAGGAGCCGCCACCCGTCCGGGCTGAACCTCACGGCGTTGACCGTCGTGCCGGAGCCGCTGAAGACCACTGGCTCGGCCCTCTCGGCCGGCATCCAGATCCGCACGGTGTTGTCATTGCCACTGCTGATGACCTGCTGCCCGTCCGGGCTGAAGCCGACGCTCCACACCACGCCCTGATGGCCGCGCAGGACGATCGGGTCTCCGGTCCCGTCGGTGTTCCAGATGCGGATCGTGCCGTCGTTGCCCCCGCTGACCAGCCGCCGCCCGTCCGGGCCGAAGGCGAGGCACCACGCCAGGCCCTGGTGGCCGCGCAGCATGACAGGCCGACCGGTCCCGTCGGCGTTCTGGATCAGGATCGTGCCGTCCACGCCTGCGCTCGCCACTCGCCGCCCGTCGGGGCTGAACCCGACATACCGGACCTGGCGCTGAGGGCTGTCCATGACGACCGGCGCTCCGGTCCCGTCAGCGCGCCAGACCCGTACGGTGCCGTCGTCGCTTCCGCTGACCACCCGCGTGCCGTCCGGGCTGAAGGCGGTGTTCCACACGTGTCCACTGTGGCCGCGCAGCACGACAGCCTGGCCGGTCCCGTCGGCGTGCCAGATCCGTACCGTGCTGTCAGCGCCTGTGCTCGCCAGTCGCCGTCCGTCCGGGCTGAAGGCGACCCCGAGAACGTCCGCCTTGTGGCCGCGCAGGACCAGCGCGTCGCCGGCGCCGTCGATGTCGTGGACGCGGATCGTGCCGTCGACACTGGCACTGGCGACGCGCCGCCCGTCCGGGCTGAACGCGGCGTCGTACACGGTCCCCCCGGTGTGACCTCGCAGGATCCTCGCGTCACCGGCGTACGCCACGTCCCACAGCCGCATCGTCCCGTCATCGCTCGCGCTCGCCAGCGTGCGCCCGTCCGGGCTGAACGACGCGTTCCAGGTCGTACCGCGATGGCCGCGCAGAACGAGCGGGTCGATGTTGCTGGCCATGTTCCAGATCCGGACCGTGCCGTCGTTGCCCACGCTGGCGATCCTCCGGCTGTCGCGGCTGACCGCCGCACCCTCCACCGTGCCGTCGTGCCCCCGCAGCACTGCTGGCGCATTCTGTCCGGTCACGTCCCACACCCGCACCGTGCCATCGGTACTGCCGCTGACCAGGCTCCGCCCGTCCGGGCTGTATTGCAGTCCTTCCACAGAATTCTCGTGGCCGCGCAGCACGACCGTTCTCGCCTTACCAGCCGGGTCCCAGATCCGGACAGTGCCGTCGCCGCCGCTGCTGGCCAGTCTCCGGCCGTCCGGGCTGAACACGACCTGCAGAGCCCGCCCATCGTGGCCGCGCAGCACCTCGGGAGCACCGCCTCCTCCGGACGAACCGCCGGTCCACCTGCCGCCGTCCGGTGCCTTCCAGATCCGCACCGTGCCGTCGTCCCCGGCACTCGCCAGACGCTGCCCGTCGGGGGCGAACGAGACGCCCCACACCGGACCATGGTGGCCGCGCAGCACCAGCGGATCGCCACCGCCGGCCCAGTCGGACACGCTGACCGTTCCGTCGACGCCGCCTGTCGCCAGGTAGCGTCCGTCCTGGCTGAACACGGGGTTCCACGCCTCCCCGGCATGGCCGCGCAGCACCACCGGATCGCCGGTGGGCAGCCCTTCTGCGGACACCTGCCAGACCCGTACGGTGCCGTCCCCGCTGCCGGCGGCCAGATGCCGCCCGTCCGGGCTGAATGCGACGCCGCAGACCTTGCCCGCAGCGATGGGAACGATGAGCCGGATCCGCGAGTCGACGGTGGCCTGCCGGAGCACCGCCGCGGCCTCCTCCGTCGGGCTGACCGCGTACGCCTGCCGGGCCAGCAGCAGCCCGAGCTGCGGGTCCAGCTGGAGCTGGCCACGCGCGTACGCCGCCAACTGGCGCGAGTACGCGAGGTCTCGCTCGCTCTCCGCCCGGTTCGCGTTCACCAGCGCCATCACGGCCAGCACTCCGACCACGGCCGCCACCATCACCAGGCTGATCACAGCCGCGCGCACACGACGGCCCGCCGCCGCCCGCTCCTGGCGCGCGCGTACCCTGCTGGCCGCCAGGAACGCGTGTTCCAGGTCGTTGAGCCGGTCGAGCGCGCGGTCCTCCCAGGCCGCCAGTCGCGTTCCCCGGTACAGCAGCTCGTCCTCGCGGCCGTGCTGCTCCCACTCGGTGGCGGCGTCGGTGAGCCGCCGCTGGAGCCGGACGAGTTCCCGGTCTTCGGCGAGCCAGCCGCGCAGCCTCGGCCAGGAACGGATCACCGCCTCGTGAGCCACCTGGACGCTGTCCTCGTCGACGGTGAGCAGCCGCGCCGCCGTCAGCCGGGACAGTACGGCCTCCATCGCCGCCCCGTCCGGCCCCGCCAGCAGCTCCGCCGGCGGGACGCGCCTGCGCGTGTCCTCGGTTCCCTGCCCCAGCGCCGTCAGGCGGAGGAACGCGTTCCTGGCCAGAGATCGCTCACCGGCGTCGAGCCCGTCGTAGATCTGCTCGGCGGTCTGCGCGATGGCGCCCTGGATGCCTCCTGCGTCCCGGTACCCCGCGAGCGTCAACGTGCCGCCTCTACGGCGCTTCCACGTCTCCAGCAGGGCGTGGGAGATCAGTGGCAGCGCGCCGGGCTCACCTCTTGCGTCGCTGACGATGGTCTCGACGAGCGCCCGCTCGACCGTGAGCTCCGCCCGGAGCGCCGGGCCGACGATCACCTGCCGGAGGTCGTCGTCCTCCATGGGACCGATCAGCAGGTGCCGGTCGCGCAGCATGGCCACCAGCGGCGGATGTTCGGCGCAGCGGGCGTAGAAGTCCGCGCGTATTCCCAGGACGACGCGGGCTCGATCGTTGGTCTCCTCCGCCGCGGCGAGCAGCGAGTCCAGGAAGAGGGATCTCTCCTTCAGGTCGTCGCAGAGGCTGAAGACCTCCTCGAACTGGTCGACGACGATCACGATGCGCGCGCTCTTCGGCCTGCCCGCCAGTATCTGACCGATCGCCAGCCGGACGTTCGAAGGGTTGGCCACCAGGTCGGCGTACAGGGAGGGGGCGGAGGTTCCGCTGAGGTTGGCCAGGCCCACCGCGAGTTCGTCCAAGGGGTGCGCGCCTGGCGTGAGAAGGAGCGTCGGCCGGTCCTGGCCTTCCGCGCCGGCGCTGTTCCTCA
Organism: Nonomuraea sp. NPDC050691; assembly: GCF_040654455.1. Taxonomy (NCBI): domain Bacteria; kingdom Bacillati; phylum Actinomycetota; class Actinomycetes; order Streptosporangiales; family Streptosporangiaceae; genus Nonomuraea; species Nonomuraea sp. NPDC050691. Next base: position 25,147 of record NZ_JBFAIA010000009.1, on the reverse strand, counting down.
ACGCCGGAAGCAGGCCGGCTCGAAGCAGGGAGGACTTGCCGCTTCCTGAGGCACCGAACACCGCGAGCAGGGATGTGTCGCGTAATCGCGCGGAGAGTTCGTTCACCAGCTCACGCCGGCCGAAGAACCGGTCCGCGTCGTCAGGATCGAAGGTGACCAGGCCGAGGTAGGGCGCGTCCTGGTCCATCTGATCCTCCGCGCCGTCGGCGGCGGCCAGCTCCGCGGCGACCTCTCGCCAGAGCTTCTCCCAGGCGTCGGTGTCGCCGCCGCAGGCCTCGACATAGGCCAAGGTGACCGCCAGTGTGGGAAAGATCCCCCCACCTGCCGCCTCGGACAGTGCGGTCACCGAGTAGTGCGCGCGCCTGGACAACTCGCGGTAACTGGACCGAGGGGCCCCGGCGCGTAACTGCCTCAGCTCGTGCGCGAACCGCTGTAACGGGCCCGCGTCAGGGTCGAGCGGCCGTTCCGGTCGTCCCATGAACCCGTCCCCATGGCCGTACGATCGCCGGTCGTCGAACTGCGAAGATCGCCGCTCGACAAGCGGAACCGACTATAGCCATAGGGAGTTGATTACGCGATGAACCGCCCGTCCCGCCCCCGCAGGTAAGACGGGCGGCTGCACCGCGACTTACGCCCGGTAATGCCGGCGACAGCCCACGACTGGGCCGGATCCGGCCTTACAGGTCGTAGTGCAGGTCGGTCTTGCCATTGCTCGGGTTGTAGGTGCAGTAGTAGTCGACGCCGTTTTTCGAGTGCAGGTAGGACGCTCTCTCCATGCACCTGTAGCAGCTCTCGTAGTTCGGGGGGACCCACACGCTGTTCGGATTGGCCTCTGTCCTGAGGTGGCATCGGTTCGGGGCGAGGATCGTGGAGGTGTCGCTGCTCGACGAGGCGCTCGCGGTCGAGGCGTACGACAGGCCGGGTACGGATGCGATGACAGCGGTTGCGAACATGGCTGCCGTCACAAGCCCCAGACCGCCCGTGAGCTTCCTGCGGAACTGTCGTTCCATGCCGATTCCCTTCGTCGGGTGACTCGGTGAGCCGTATCCCCTGGTCTAGCCGTCCAGAAGTTGTCCAGCACGCGTACGGCGTGCTGGACAAACAACTCTTCGGTGGCAGCCTGAAACGCATTCCTTTGATATGCGTGCGAGTTGGAAGACCTGACGCAATGAGCTGAGGCGCCGCCGGCAGATGAGTGCACTGGCCGGCTTCAGAAAGGCCTCATGGATGTCGGCGCGGATCTCCCAGCGGATGCGCGGGCGCCGGAAAGCGTGCAGGAGGGGAAAGGTCTGCTCGACGACCCAGCGTTCTTTTGCCCAGGCCGGAGCCGTGCTCGGTGCCACGGCGGGCGATCAGCGACTTGATCTGCAGTTCCCGGACCAGCCGGCGGCGCTTGTCGCGGTCGTAGCCCCGATCGGCGAGAACGTTGTCGGGGCACCGCCTGGGCCGGCCGCGCCTACCACTCGGGGGGAGTTGGGTGACGTCGTTATGGTTGGCATCCGTCACGATGACGGCGAGCGGGATACCGGCTGCCTCGGTGATCAGGTGGCGCTCGCTGCCGGCCCGCCCTCGATCGACCGGGGACGGCCCGGTCTACAGCCCCTTCGACTTGTGCGGAGACGACGGCTCGCTGCACCTTAGCCACCGATCCAGCAGTAGATCATCCTCGCCGAGCAAGATCGCGCAACTCTGTAAGGACCTCCAGGAGAACCCCATCGGCGGGCGGGAAAACGGCGTACTTTTCGATCTGTTCCCAGCCCTCGGCGAGTTGCCCCAACCTGTCGTCCGAGAGACCGGCGAGCGTGTCGCGCACGTCTACTGGGAGCTCTTCGATTCCCGGCCCTTCCTTGTACGGAGAGTCATCCGGAAGAGCCTCCCACTCCTCGACCGTCGCCGGAGAATCTCCCTGGCCAGGGCTATGAGCTTCCCCAGGATCACATCGGGATTAATCCCCTTGGCGTCCACCGCGTCAAAAGACGGTACGCCGCCCATGGGGTTCTCCACGGCACGTGGACTGTCGGGCTTCTCTGCGGCGGCCTGCCTGTTCGCCGCCCGGTAATAGTCGCAGAAGACCCCCACCTGAACCCTACGGTCTCGATCGCCCGGCTTCTATGCTCGCGCCAGATTAGGGGATCGTACGTGTGTGAAAGATATCTGGCACCGTCAGTAACTGTCCGTGCTGCCGGTAGCGGTCGGCCTACCGCTTGGCCGTGCTCATCGCCACCTGAAAGCGCTCGGCGGCTCAGCGCAGGACCAGCCGTCTTCGGACGAGACAGCGGGCCAGCCGAAGCTGGCCCGTCTCCCTCAGCGGGGCGTTACGGTGGGACACGAGGGCCTCCGGGAAGCTCGACGTAGATGTCGCTATCCACACCGAACCCGCAGGCCCACCCTCATTTCAAGAACCCGAAGGGCGTGGCACTGCTTACTCAACCTATGTGGCGAGTACATCTAGGGCTAATCAAGACTGCGTAGCTCCGTCTGATGCTCTGTCGCGTCACGCCAATATTTCTGCGGTCAATACAACTCGGCTATCCAATAACGGAGGTCTTCAGCGTTATGGAGGTAACTGTCTGGGCCATCTTTGAGATCTGCCCCGGATAGCGTTTGCAGAGAATCCCAGACCACCGGATCAGATATTTTCGCATCTTCTAGATCTAGCATCAAACGCTCAGCCCATGAGGCGACGTCCTCTCGACTCCGATGCCCGTCGAGCATGTCTGTGATCGCTTTGCGCAAGATGTCGCGCGTGGGCTCCATGCGCTACCACTTCCCAGTGTAATTTCCGTCCCCGTCGAAGGTGTAGTGTACCTTCTTCCCTCCCGTGATGCTTTCTTGGGGGCGAACCTGACGGATCCTTCCAGATCCGTCTATGGTCTCCTGCCAGGTGCGCTTCTCGCCCGTAGCCGGATCCCATTCACGCACAGTTCGGCGGCCGATCATTTCACCAGGCTTTCTCGCAGGCTTTATTTCTCCATAGTATCTGACTCTTCCGTTTTCGAGTGTTCGGTGGCCCGCCTTACCGTATTTCTCAAGTTGACTTAGGTGCTGCCTAAGGCGCTCACCGTTAGCGGCGCTAGAGGCAGTTGAACTCCGCACTGCACCGGTTGCTACAGTCGCAGCCTTTGCCGCCCTCGCGGCCCGGATGGCTGCTTGATACTCGATTGCGCCCACAAGGGGCAGCGGATCGACGGCCAGCCACTGACTGCGAGAACGAGCACCATTTGGTCGTTGGAGCGGGAGGATGGAGCCGCGGCCGACTCGGCTGGATGCGTTCAAACCGGTGATCGGTGAGATGTTGCGAGCCGATCTGGGCGCGCCGCGCAAGCAGCGGCACACAGCGAGACGGATCTTCGACCGGCTGGTCCAGGAGGACGGTGCCGACGAGGTGTCGTACCAGATGGTCCGCCGCTACGTGGCTGACCGGCGAGGCGAGATCTGGGCAGAGGCCGGCCGCGGCCCGGGCAAGGCGTTCGTCCCGCAGTCGTATCGCCCCGGAATGGAGGCCGAGGTCGACTTCGGGGACGTGACGGTCCGGTTGGCCGGTGAGCAGGTCCGTTGTTGGTTGACGCGGATGATCACGTCAGGGAGTTGCGAAGCGCGCGGCGATCGTTCGGGCTGCTTCGTCGACCGCTCGCGACTGCTCTTCCTTGGTGATCGACCACGTACCGTGCGTGAGGCGCGGCCAGAAGATCGCGGACGCGATCATGCCGAGGAACTGTGCGGATGCCAGATCCGGATCATCGATGTCGGCGCTTCCTGCGGAGTGCGCCTCCCGCAGATAGCGGCCCAGCGCCTGCAGCACAGGCAGCGTGCCGAAGTCGAAGGTCCGCTCGCGCAGTTCGGGGAAGTGGTGCGATTCGGCGATCACGGTTCGCATCAGGGCGACCATGTGAGGACGAGTCAACAGTTCCGAATACGCGCGACCTAGCACCACCAAGCCCGCGTAGAGGTCGCCGGTCGGGATCTCGACCGGTTCCGGAGCCGGCGATCCGCCTGCCGCGAGCACCGTTGCCTCGAAGAGTTCGGCCTTGGTCGGGAACTGCTTGAAGAGCGTCGCCTTGGACACCCCTGCGCGCTCGGCGACACGTGCCAGTGGCGTGCGGTCGTACCCGAACTCCAGGAAGAGCTGCGCGGCGGCGCCGAGGATCGCCTCGCGATTGGTCGCGGCCACCGCACGGTGGTACGAGGAGCGTCCACGTGTCATTCGTTCAGTATCTCATCGAGGCGAGTTCCTTGACTCACCATTACGAACACGACTAGGTTAATAGAGGCGAGTCGATCGACTCACCTCTCGGAGATAGGAGCGGCTCATGGCTACCGTGATCGTCCACGCGACCATCACTCTTGACGGGTTCATGGCAAAGGAGGACGGCGGGGTCGACTGGATGTTCGGCCGACCCTCCGCTCCCGAGGATGACGCCGTCGTCGAGACAGTGATGAGCCGGATCGGCGCGGTGGTCGGCGGCGCGAACAAGACCCAGACCATCGAGGACGGCGAGATCCCGTATGGCGGCATGCTGAAGGTCCCGGTCTACCTGATGACCCACAGCGCCCATGAGCCGATCGAGCGCGACGGCACCACGTACAACTTCGTCGTCGACGACATCAACGAGGCCGTCAGGCTGGCCACGCAAGCGGCCGGGGACGGCTGGGTCAGCCTGCTCGGAGGAACCATCTCACGACAGTGCCTGCGGCTCGGTCTCGTCGACGAGCTCCACCTGGACATTGCGCCGGTCCTGCTCGGCGACGGCATCTCGCTCTTCGCAGGCCTCGGGCGGCACATCGAGCTTGAGCGCCTCGATACATCAGCCTTCGCGAGTGAGGCTCATCTTCGCTACCGAGTCCTCCGTTAGCCAGAGTTGCAGGTCCTCCGAGCCATCGGGTCCGCCACGAGCCCTCGTCACTTGTCCGAGCCCCACCCGCCCCGACCCTGAGCGGGTTCCGGAACCCGTGTCCCGCGCTTGCCCAGACAGCCGGTGCACCCGAACCCTCCAGGCCCGGCACCGGACGCCCACCCGGCATCCCCAACCGTCGGCCAGTACCCCGCTTCGACTCATGGCCGAGTGCGACGACCGCGCGCGCCGCCGCTCCGAACGCCGCGGCAAGGCCGCCCAGTTCCCGCGCGACAAGTCCCTGCGGGCCTTCGACCTCGACAGTAACCCCAACGTTGATCCCGCCGTCATCCATACCCTCGCTACCTGCGAGTGGGTCGACAAGGGCCAGCCGCTCTGCGGTGACTCCGGAACCGGCAAGTCGCACCTGCTCAAGGCCGCGTGCGTCCACACAGGGAAACCGTCGCATGATCGTCGAGCCGGATCCGTGCCGGATGCCACGGGAGATCAGAGGGAATCACCGGAACTCACGGGCGATCAACGCGAGAGGCCCGCCACCGCGTTTCCGCTGGTGACGGGGCTCTTCCCGCTGATGCGGCAGGTGCAAGGTTCGAACTTGCGTAGGCTGCACGCATATTTGCATGCCCGCCGCTGGGACCGGAACAGCCGGAGAACTGGACACGGTGATCGGGCTTCCACCTGCGCCCTACGCCGTATCTCCTCCTGCTGGGCGTGCGGTCTTTTCGGTGAGCAGGGTACAGAACAGGGCCGTGAGCATGAAGCCGACCACCCCGGGGACCCCTATCAGCATGCCGAGTGCAAGGGTCTCGTTGGACACCCAGGAGTCATAGTCCGGCTGGATGACGACGACCGCCAGCATGACGAAGGGAGCCACCAGACCAACGGCCGGCCAGTGGGGCAGGCGGGCCACCCACGCGGCCACCATGCCGAGAGGGAAGGGCGCCAGCGCGAACGCCATTGCCAGCTCAAGCTCGGAGTCGGTGGCCGGCCAGGCGAGGAGGAGCAGCAGTAAGACCGCCACGGCGGCCCCGGCCAAGGCCGACCTCAACAAGAGACGCACAGCGTGATTGTCGCGGATCAGGGGTGGACAGGTCGACGCCCGAGGAACTGCTCCGCCGGTTTCTCGTGGTGAGTAAGAGATGATCGTGCTGTGGGATTCGGGACATACGCCAGACGTGTTCGCGACGGTGATCTTCCTTACGGAGGCCCTTCCGCGCGCTGAGGTGCACTGTCGGCTGCTATCGCCCGATCGGCTTCAATGCGGCCTGGTCCTACCTGACCACGGCAGGAAAACTTCGACACGATGAGTTGGCATTCCGGGCGCTGGACATGCTGGAACTCAGCCGGAACGCTTGGCTCTCTCCCCCTTTCACGACGCTTACGACTACCACGCCGCCTGCTCAAGGTGACGGCACTGGTGGTCAACGATGCGTTCCCGTTCTCCGCTAAGACGCCGGACAAGGGCCAGGCTTCAGGACCGAGCTCAGGCTGCGACACTGCCGCAGTCATCGAGCTGCGCTCCCCGCGCACGCGGGGATGGTTCCGCGCTGGGACACACCTCAAGACCTGGGACGCCACAGCGCCCTCAAAACTTAGCCGCGTATTGCCCGCGGATGGCCGTAACCCGCCGTCGATGACCACGGACAGCCCGGCACAACAAGAGAGGCCCCTCACCGCGTTTCCGCCGCTGAAGGGCCTCTTTCTGCTGGTGTGGCAGATGCAAGGTTCGAACTTGCGTAGGCTGAGCCGACGCATTTACAGGGCATCGCCGATCTCGACGCAACTGGCCGCTTGGCTTGCGTCTCCGTGTTCGCCCTGGGCGAGCCCGGGCCCGCGCTTGCCCGTGTCAGGCGAGTCATGCGTCGCGTTCTGTCGGGGCGACGAACCTGGTCAGGAGAGCTTGGAGGGTTTCGAGCTCGGCGTCGGTGAATGATCCGAACAGGTCTTCCGCGGCGCCGGCCGCGAGGCGCTGGGCGATGTCGAGAGCGTCGATGCCCTTGTCGGTCAGGCTGAGATTGGCCACCCGTTTGTCGGTGGTGGACCGGGCCCGGGAGAGGTAGCCGAGGGTTTCGAGGTCTTCGACGGTACGGACCATGCCCGCCTTGTCGCTGCCGGTCTGTCGGATCAAGTCGCGCTGGGTCGAGACGCCGTCGCGGCGCAGGAGCATCATCACGCCGAAGTGGCGGCCGGTCAGGCCCAGTGAGGAGAGCGCGTTGTTCAGTGCCCCGGCGGCTCGTTGGTGCGACTGGCGCAGCAACAGGCCGAGTTGGAGGTCGACTCCGCGCGGCTTCGGCATGGTTCCATCCTATGTTAGATTCATATGGATCGGATTCAAGTGAATCTATTTGGCGAGACGAGGACGGCGTGTGACGACGACACAATCAACGGGGGATGCCGGCGTGGTATCCAGGTCCGCGCCGCGCTGGCCGTGCTGGGCGTTCCGCATCGCGAGCACAGTCGCGGCGATCATGCTGTTTGATCAGGCGGTCCTCGCCGGTCAGTTCCTCTCCGGCAGCTACGACTCACTGCACGTTCACCGCGAGAACGCGACCTTCGCCGGCATCTCGATCCTCATCTCCGCTGTTGCGGCCGTACTTCAGCGGTGGCCCGGACGCGGACCCTGGTGGCCCATCCTGGCCTGCCTCGGCCTCTTCGGCCTGATCGGGCTGCAGATCGTTCTCGGTTTCTCGCGAGCGATCAGCCTGCATATCCCGCTCGGTGTGGCGATCATCCTCCTCGCCACCGCTCTGGCTGTCTGGGCCTGGCGACGCCGATGACCGAGAAGAACCACCGGATCACGTTGAGCCGCCGGGCGTTCATCGGCGCCGGCCTTATCGCCGGCATCGGCCTGGGAGTGGGGATCCCGTTCTCGCTCGGCGCGGGCGGGCTCACCTCGACCGGCAATCTGCTCCGCAGCCGATTGCCGCTCCCGCAGCCGTTCACGATGCCCTTCCAGACCCCGCCCGTACTGAAGCCGGTGCGCAGCGACGCCGATACCGACTACTACGAGATCACTCAGACCGCGGCGACGGCCTCGATCCTGCCGGGGGTGAAGACGGTGATCTGGGGCTACAACGGGATCTTCCCCGGCCCCACCATCGTCAGCCGGCGTGCCCGCACGACCGTGGTGAGGCACACCAACCACCTTCCCGTTCCCACGGTGGTGCACCTGCACGGCGGCCGTACCCCGCCCGACAGCGACGGATACCCGATCGACTTCGTCTACCCCGTCGACAGGTCCTACGTGAACCAGCACATGAACATGGAGCACATCAACATGGGCGGCTCGATGGTCGGAGATACCACCGAAGGCCACCGCTCCTACACCTATCCACTCGACCAGCGCGCGGCGATGCTCTGGTACCACGACCACCGGATGGACTTCACCGGCCCGAGCGTATGGCGCGGACTCGCCGGCCTCCACTTCGTGCGAGACGACGAAGAGGACGCTCTCGGCCTGCCCTCGGGCCCACGCGAGCTCCCTGTCATGATCACCGATCGCAGCTTCGCCGCTGACGGCTCTCTGGCCTACCCGAGCATCGACGGGAGCCTGATGAGGACACCCGGCGTCACCGGCTCATTCGTCGCCGGCATCCTTGGAGACGTCATGCTCGTCAACGGCACGCCCTGGCCGGTTGCGAGAGTCGACGGCGCCACATACCGCCTGCGCATCATCAACGCCTGCAATGCCAGACGCCTCGACCTGCGTCTCGACCCGCAGCCTGATGGCCTCCTGACACAGATCGGCACCGACGGCGGACTCCTTGCCGCACCAATTCGTCATGAGCATGTCGAGCTCGCCCCCGCGCAACGTCTCGACGTCATCATCGACTTCTCCAGCTACAAACCTGGAACCGCGGTGACGCTGCTCAACGACTTCGGTGATGGGAACATGTCCCAGGTCATGCGCTTCATCGTCGGCGAGAAAGCCGACGAGCCGTTCACCGTTCCCGACAAACTCTCCACAGTCGAATCGCTCACCGCGGCCCAGGCCGTCATGACCCGCACCTTCCGCTTTCAATCGGGAGACGTCAACCACATGAAAGGCTGGCTCATCGACGGGCGGCCATTCAGCCCCGACGACATCGCCGCCGCGCCGAAGCTCGGCACCGTGGAGGTCTGGCGGCTCATCGCGGACTTCCATCACCCCGTGCACCTCCATCTCAGCCCCTTCCAGGTGCTCTCCCGAGGTATCGGCGGCCCCGGGGCCTTCGACGCCGGATGGAAGGACACCATCGACCTGCGGGCTTCGGAAGAAGCAGCAATCGCGATCAGATTCGACGGTTATCCCGGCAAGTACGTTTTCCATTGCCACAATCTGGAACACGAGGACATGGCCATGATGGCCAACTTCACCACCCGATGACCGAGGAAGTCTCCGGTGCGGTCGGATCCCTACCGGCTGGCAGCCAGGCGGAGAAGACTCGTCTCGGGGCGCCCAGCGGCTTCGGCATACACATGACGCCTACTGCGACGCCGCCGAACACGCCGGTGCCAGGGCCGTCAGCGCCCGCGACCTCACCCACCTCGCCCCCGCCAGCCCTCACTTCGAAGCCGCGCTGCGGCTGCGCAGGCCAGGGTTCGACCGGGTATAGACGATGGACCGGATCGGCCTGGCCGCCGCGCTCGTGAACGCCGGCGATTGCGCCTCGCCGGGGTGCCAATGTCGCGGCCGGAAACCGTCATATCCGTCGGACCTGACCGATGCCGAATGGGCGGTGCTGGAAGGTGAGGCGCGGGCGGTGATGGCCGAGCTGGTCGCAGTCACCGGCAGGCCGATGGTGCATGACTTGCGAGCGGTGCTCGACGCGGTCACCTACATGACCCGCTACGGAATCGAGTGGCGGGCTCTGCCGGTGGACTTCCCGCCGCATGAGGCGGTGTACGCGTTCTTCCTGCGCTGGTCCCGGCGTGGCCTGCCCGAACGGCTCGCCGGGCGGTTACGCGGCCGTCTGCGGGTCATAGCCGAACGCGACGAGTTGCCGACGGCCGGGTGCATCGACTCCCGGACGGTCAAGGCGGCCGAGACCGTCGGGGCAGCGGCCTGCGGTTTTGACGGGGCCAAGAAGCTGAAGGGGCAGAAACGGCATATCGCCGTCGACACGCTCGGGCTGCTTCTGTGCGTGATCGTCACCGCCGCGTCGGTTCAAGACCGTGACGGCGCACACCTGTTGCTGGCCCGGCTGCGAGAGAAGTTCTCCACCATCGAACTGGTGTGGGCGGACGCCGGCTACGCCGGACGCCTGCTCGCCTGGGCACTCGACGTCCTCCACCTGACCGTCACCATCGTCAAGCGCTCCGACGACCTGCGCGGCTTCCTCATCCTGCCCCGAAGGTGGGTGGCAGAACGAACATTCGCCTGGTTGACCCGCTACCGCCGGCTCGTACGGATCTACGAACGCAAACCCGAACACCACGAAGCCATGATCTGGTGGGCCACGGTGCACCAGATGACCCGCCGCCTGACCCGCGAACTGGCAGGCCAACCGCCCCCTGGCCGCTGGAGCGACCCGCCCCCGCTTCCGAACCTGTCCAGCCCCGACCGGCGCGGCAAGGTCCTGCAACTCCTGGCCGCCGAACCCTGGCGAGCCTGGAAAGGGGTCGAACTGGCCGCCATCCTCGAATCGAGAACATCAACAGCTTCCGCGTCCAACTGTCCCAATGGTCCCACCAGGGTTACATCAACAAGATCGGACCAGCCCTCTACGGCCCCATGCCCACAAGCTCTTAAGCCTTTGTCAGCAGGCTCTTAGATATCTGGCCGCCAGCGGGGCGCACTAAATGGCCATTGACAATTCGTCCCGCGCTGCGCAAGGGCATCTGCTACGACGTCCGCACCCTGATCTCCATGGCCGGGGAGGGCAACGTCCGGCTGGAAACCTACAGCGAGCAACTCGTCGACCGGGAGGCGATGCGGACCGTCTTGGACCAGCCCTCCCACAAGCTCTACGCCGGCGTGAAGTTCCGGCAGGGCTCACCCTTCGAGTGGGTCTACCTGTGGCTGGCGTGCGTCCTGCCCAACGGCCTGTCCCGGATGCCCGGCCAGCGACCTGGGTTCACCCCGCACTTCGGATGGGGTTCCATGGCCGCGCTCGACGGCGACAGCCTGGCCTACCTGACCGTCCGCGAGGGCGACGACGCGGACGGCCGGTTCTGGGAGATCGGCGTCATCGGCCACGGCCCGCGCGCCGCCTGGCTCGCTGAGCAGGTCGTCGCCGCGATCCAGGAGTGGGACCGCAACTATGGCAACGACGCCCCCACCCCCGGCTTCCGGATGGCCACAGCCGCCCACCGCGATCAGCTGAAGGTCGCCGACCCGCGCTTCATCATCGACAAGCCCAACAGCCGACTCGTCATCGAGTGGCCGTAGAACGGGAGCAGATGAACCTGCGATCGCCTGTGTGAGGCTGTGAGCGATAGACGGCGGATGTGAGCGACAGGTGGCGCCGCTGGAGCGGCTCGCCAGGGACATCGGGAAGCTGCAGACCACCGTGCGCCTGGACCGCCGCGTGATGCTGTGCGTCCTCATGGCGGTGCTCGCCGTGGCCGGCGTGCCGGCCGCCTGAGGACGACTACACGAGCTCACCGCCGCTGAGGCTACGCGCATGGGGATCTGGAGACCGGCGAGGTCAGGCCGTTCTCCCAGGACAATGGCGTAGCCTTGGTGGCGGCTCACGGTCGGTTATTTCGACCGCACGGCGTAGGCCCGGATGACGGTCTGGGTGAGACCGGTGCCGGACGCTCCCGCGACCCGCACGCGTAGCGACACATGTCCCGGCGTGCGTGGGTTGAGCACGGCGGCCGTCCAGCCTGAGCCTGCGCGAACCGTGGGAACATGGTGCCAGGTCGCGCCGTCGTCAGTGGACATCTCCAGCCGGACGCTCTCGACCTGGGTGCTTCCGTCGAGCCACATGGGCAGCCGGGTCAGTGAGCCGGCGGCGGCACGGTTGAACTCGTCGAGTCCCGCCGGGGCGTACCGCATCGCCATCAGGGGCAGCGGCCGTTCTCCCTCTGTGCGCGCGGACCGCACCGTCCAGACAGCGTCTAGGGCCGTGGACAGCGTCGAGGACGATGGCCGGCGCATGGACGCGCTGAGTGTGTACGTGGCCGCCTCGGCCGGCAGGTTCGCGCGGAATGCGCACGCACCGGGATCGTCGATCCCACAACCGGCGATGTCGGCCCTGGCGAGCACCTGCCCGTCCCTGGCGACGGTGACGGAACCCGTGGCGGCCGAGTCCGTCCCGGCCCGCCCGGCGACACCATCGGCGAAGAGGGCTCCGGCGTTGAGCACCAGCTTGTCACCGGTACGCCGCGCGCCGAGCCCGGCGAGCGAAGGTCCCGTCACCGCGGCGTTCCACAGTTCCCGGGCGGATCCGCGCCGCGCGGTTCTTCCCTCGTCCACGATCGTCGCGGTCCCGGCCAGGAGCGTGCTGTCCCATACGAGGCCGGGTGTCCGGTGATGGGTCAGCGTGCCGGGCAGGTCCATGTCCTTCAGGGGCGCCATCATTAACTCGTCAGGGGCATCGCCAAGGCGCGCCCCCGTCATGGGGGTGGCCTGGGCGGCCGCGCCGGAGGCCCGGTACGTCGCCGTCACCTTCGCTAGCCCCCGCCGCTTGGCCGCGTAAACGGGTTCGTCGGGGAGCTCGCCGATGTGGCGCTGGGCGAGATCATAGACGGACGAGGCCGCCTTGTTCGCCCAGATGTTCCTGATCATGAACTTCAGCCCGGGCTGGCGGGCCGGGACGACGAACAGCCTGTCGGGATACTTCTTGAACGAGGCCCAGGCCGTGGACCACTTCCCGAACGCCACCTGGAAGTCGAAGCCGTTGTCCTGGACCGCGTCCGGGTCATCGATCGCGAAGCGGACCTGTTTCCCCAAGCGCGCGTCCAGCGTCACCTGCTGGTCGCTCTCGCCCACGGTGATGATGGTGTGCGCGATCGTGGTGCCTTCTCTCTCGGAGGTGTCGGTCAGCAGGTTCCACCGGCCCTTGGGCAGTCTGATGTCGGCGCGGCCCTGCTCGAAGAACAGGTCGCGTTCGGCACCGGTGTCCGGATTGTAGATGGTGGCCCTCGGGTCGACGGGTGTGCCGGATTTGCCGACGGCGGTGATGGTCACGTGGTGGGCCTCCGGCTCGACGTACATGCCAGCCAGCGTCCGGATCACCTGCTCTCCTGATCTGGCGGTGACGGTTCCCGGATAGTCGCCGGTCGCTTTGCCGCGCGCGTCGATCGTCAGCGTGACCGGCGCCTGTCCGTGCGCGGGCACCTCGACGCGGTTGGCGGACAGGTGGAGCAGGTCGCCCTCGGCGGTCAGGTCGAGCGTGACCGGGGTGTCGCCGGAGTTGCTGTAGGTGATGCTCCTGGTCGCCACCTGCTCGGCCGCGCCGAAGGGGAAGAGGGCATGCAGGTTGGCAGGTTCGGCCACCACGGGCTGGGCCAGCGCGCGGACCAGGTCCACCAGTCCGGCGCCCTGCTGGTACGGCGTCACGTCCGCCGCGGGCGCCGCGCTGCCGATGAGCGCGGCCTTCAACTGGCGACCGGTCCAGTCGGGGTGGCGCTGGGCGAGGATCGCGGCGGCCCCGGTCACGTGCGGCGCGGCCATCGAGGTGCCGCTCATCGCGACATGGGTGCCGCCGGCCTGCGCCGCCACGATGCCGACGCCGGGCGCAGTGACGTCCGGCTTGATCGCGTGGTCGCCGTCGCGCGGCCCTTTGCTGGAGAAGCCGGCCAGCTGGCCCTGCCGGTCCACGGCACCGACTGTCAGGGCGGCGTCCGCGGTGCCGGGGCTTGCCACCGGGTTGACAGGGTCGTTGCCGGAGGCCACCACGAACAGCGCGCCGGTACGTTCCGACAGCACGTTCACCGCCTGCTCCACGGGGTCCAGCTCGGGGGTGTCGGGTCCGCCGAGGCTCATGTTGACGACCTTGGCCTTGACCTCGACGGCAGCCCACTCCATGGCGGCCAGCAGGGCCGATTCGGTGAATTCCCTGCTGCCCAGCTTGCCGACCGCGATCTCCGCGTCCGGCGCCACGCCCTTGTACTTCTCGCCGGCTCCCGCGACGATCGACGTCACATGGGTGCCGTGGCCGAGGTTGTCGCGGATGTCGGGTTCTTCGCTGAAGTTGCGTGACTGCTTGACCACGTTCTTCAGGTCGGCATGGTCGGGGTCGTACCCGGAGTCGAGCACGGCGACCTTGACGCCCTTGCCGGTGAAGCCTTGTTTCCACGCCTCGGTGGCGCCGATCTGCTCGACGCTCCGGTCGAGGCTGAAGGAACGACGGCCGTCCAGCCAGAGCTTGGCCGCCCCCGCGGCCAGCGTGCGGGCGCCCCCGCTGGTGAGGTCTCGCCACGTCTGGGCGGTGCTCGCCTTGGACAGGCGCAGCGTGGTCATGCCCACGTCGGCGAGCCGCCGGGGCTGCCCGGCGCCCCGCAGCCGGGCGGTGGGTTCGTCGGCCGACTGGAGGATGAGCGGAATGTCCTTACGGGTGGCGTCGCCGTAGCCCCACCGCAGCAGCTGGGTGACGTCGAACAGGCGCCTGTCGAGCACGCCCTTGGCGATCAGCGGGCCGGCGTCGGACGGGATCACGTACAGGTGGCCCCCACGCACCTGTCGTGTGAACGTCACCTCGCGGCCGTCGCCGGGCGTCACGTGGTATCCCTTGCCGGCTACCATGACGCGGTCGCCGGTGATGAGGGTGACCACGTTCCCCGTGGATCCGGCGCTGTTCCGTGCGGGTTCGGCGCTCGTCTGGGCGGTCGATAACGGCGTCGCGGCTGTCGCCGCCAGCAGCAGCGTGCCGATCAGCGCCTTCATGACGTGCTCCCGTCGTTCGCGGAGCAGCCGTACTTGCGCAGGAGGGTCTGCTTGAGCTCCTCGTCCATCGGCTTCTCGCTGACGGTGAGGCCGACCTTGCCGTACTCGAACAGTGCGCCGCCGGTCACGTACATGGAGTCGGGTACTGACGTCCTGGTCTCCGCCTCGGCGGCCCGCTCGCCAGGCTCCTTGACCACGAACTCACCGATGGACAGGCCGAGCCCGGCTAGGGTCTGCCGGACCTCGCTCACCCGGTGGTTGAAGAACGGCCGGCAGTGCATGGGCTCGCCTTGAGCCTCCAGCATGCCGATGACCTCGTACTTTTCCCCGGGGCGGGCCTCGCGGCCGAGCAGGATATCGGCCTTGCCGGTGAAGTCCTTGGCGATGGTGAGCCCGATCGGGCAGCTTCGGCGAAAGTCGCAGTTCTCGGGACGGTCGATCGTCTTGATCTTGTCCGCGTAGGGGAACGGGCCCTTGTTCCAGCCGGCCGTGTCGGTGGAGATCTCGCCCACGAAGGACGGCGTGACCGGCGCGACCTTGAGCGAGATGTCCATGCCCGCGTCCTTGAGCTGGGTCTCGTACACCTTGGGGTTGGCGTACAGGTCCTTGACGGCGATCACGTAGTGGTCACCCTCCTCCTTGATGTCCAACGCGGAGGCGGGTGCGGGGCCGAAGACGACCGTGGCCGACCAGCCCGCCGCGGCGACCGCCGCCGCGATCGGCAGCGCCAGCAGCGGCCGCCACCGCGGGCGCCGGGCACTCGGCTCGGGCTCGGCCGTGTCCATGATCTGGGTCAGCATCTCCCGTGCGACAGGGGTGAGCCCGGGGCCGGGGTCGGGAGCCAGGGTCTTGACGATGTCGTCGGGGGTCATGCGCTCTCCTTGGCGAGGCTCACAGCGCGCGGGCCATACGTGCTCAGGTCGATGTCGATGGCGGCCAGTTCGGTGGCCAGGCGCTTACGCGCACGATGCAGGCGCTGGCGGACCGCCATGCGCGAGCAGCCCAGCACCTTGGAGATCTCGGCGGTGCCGAGCCCTTCCCAGCCCACCAGCGACAACAGCTCTCTGTCGTCCTCTGACAGGCGTGCGAAGGCGTCCCCGGCCCTCGTCGGCGCCCGGTCTGCCGCCGTGCCCGCGCAGGCGGCGAGCTCCTCGCAAAGACGCAGCGTCAGGGCCGTATGACGGAGGGTGCCGCGGTGATGATTGGCCAGGACCCGCCGGGCCGTTCCGTATAACCACAGCCTGGCTTCGTCACCGGCCGGCACGTCCGCCAGCCGCCGCCAGGCTGTGGTGAACGTCTCGGCGATCACGTCGGCGCAGTCGTCCGGATGGTCGGTACGACGCCGGACATAGCCGGAGACGGCCGCGTAGTGCCCCATGTAGAGCTCTTCAAAGCGCTGCCGGGGCTCCACTGCTTCCTTCTGGTTCAGGAATGTCACATGACAGTAAATGTCCGGCAGTGTACGGGCGTGACAGCGAGGACCCGGTGAAAACCTGTCACGCTATCCCACCTGCTCGGCCAGATGGACCCACCCCTTCGTGAGGTGGGCGGCGGCACTTATCGTTCACATCCGCCACTTATCGCTCACAGTCTCACTGTGCCTGTGAACGATAGATGGCCATGTGAACGATAGGTGGCCCTGCTCGACGGCCAAGCGACAGGTGGGCTGTGACCACCAGCTATAGGTGGCGGTTCCCAGTCTTGTTGGCGGCTGAGGGGCGGGGAGTCTGTCCACGAGCTGGAACAGGAGGGTGGTGTCCAGTTCGGCGGTGCGGTTGCGGATTCCCGTGCGAGCGTGTTCGAAGTCGAAGGCGGCGTGCAAGCTGGCGGTGATTTGGTCCGCGCCAGCCGGGCCGAAGCCGATGCGGGTCACGTTCACTCGGTTGTGTGCCGAGAGGAGATAGATCGAGCCGTCGATGAAGCCCTCTTGGAAGTCCGCGGGGAAGGCGAAGGTCTGCTGGTTCAGGGCCATGAGGTGCTCGGCTGGCAGCTTGACGAAGTCCAGGCTGATCTCCGTTTCGATGAGCGTTGGCCCGCCGAGCCCGGGGCGGAAGGTCATGGGCTCGTATTCGCCGTTCACCGCGGCGTTCGGCACCACTCGCCGGGTGACGTGGAGCTCCACCATCTCGGTGGAGTCGGTGCGCTACTCGGTGCCGCACGAGCTGATCGACACCCGGGTCTGGGCGCGCTTTCACTGTGACGAGCTCATCGTCACCGCGATCGGCGCTGATGGCGCCGCACGGGAGGTCGCCCGCCACCAGCGCAGCAAGCCTGGAAGCCCCGTCATCGACGAGGCGCACTACCCGCCCCGGGAAGACAAGGAAGGCGACCGGACCCCGAAGGCCACCTCGGCTGAGGAGGCGGCATTCTTGATGATCGGGCCGGGTGCAGCGTCCTGGTTGGTGGAAGCCGCGGCCGCGGGCACGCGCCGGATCAAGGCCAAGATGGCCGAGGCCGTCACGCTGGCCAAGCTCTACTCGGTCGCCCAGGTCGACCGGGCGCTGGGCACCGCCGCGCTGACCGGCCGCTTCGCTGACAAAGACCTGATGTCCATCCTGGACTACCAGGCAGGCGTCGACAGCGCTGAGCCCACCCGCGCCAGCGAGACCCACAGCCTGCAGCCGGGCACCTCGGCCTGGGCCCACTTCGGCACCACCACCGCCGACATCGACCACAGCATCGACCACGACACCGACCCCAAGGACTCCCTCTGATGGCCACTCCGCTGCGTTCCGTTCACCGCTCCAACGGCGACCCGCTCACCGAGGCCATCGAGCTCACCAAACGGCTGAAGCTGCCGCACATCCGCCGCGCGCTGACCGATCTGATCCCCACGGCCAAAGCCCAACGCTGGGATCCCGCCGAAGTCGTCCGTGTTCTACTGGCAGAAGAAGCAGCCGGGCGCGATGCGGCCAACCTGCGCACCCGCCGCAAGCGGGCCGCGTTTCCCACCGGCAAGACTTTCGGCGACTGGGACGAGACCGCCTCCTCCATCCCGCGCCACACCCAAGACGCCCTCAAAGCGCTCGAATGGGTGCGCCGCCGCGAGAATCTCTGCGTCTGCGGCCCGTCGGGCACGGGCAAGAGCCACTTCACCGAAGCACTCGGCCAGGCCGCCATCGCAGCTGGGCTGACCGTCGCCTGGTTCGCCATCGAGGACCTGGGCGCCCTGGTCCGCCGGCACCGCGTCGACGACTCCCTGGCCCGAGCGATGACCCGGCTCATCCGCAGCGACCGCATCATCGTCGATGACATCGGTCTGCTGCCCGTCTCCCCAAGACGCCGCTGAGGGCTTCTTCCGCCTGGTCGATGCCGCCTACGAACGGCGGGCTATGGCAGTCAGCTCCAACCTGCACCCCTCTGGCTTCGACGAGATCATGCCCAAGACCCTCGCCACCGCGACTGTCGATCGGCTCCTGCACCCGCTCATGTCGCGGTGACGCAGGGTGACAGCTTCCGGCTCACTCAGGCCACTTCGGGGCAGGGGGTGAAGCCCTTCACCTGATCCACTCCATCACCACGGCGGGGCGATATCTGGCCGCCAGCGGGGCGCACTAAATGGCCATTGACATTAGATCGCCGCAGGTCAGGAAGAGTGCTCCCCGCGCACGCGGGGATGGTCCCACGGTCGCCCAGAAGGTGCACAGGGCGTTGCGGTGCTCCTTGCGCACACGGGGATGGTTTCGCGCTGTGGCATCCCAAGATCTGGGATGCCACAGCGCCCTCAAACTTAGCCGCGTATTAGCCGCGGATGGCCGTAGCCCGCCGTCGATGACCATGGACAGCCGGACACAACGAGAGAGGCCCCTCACCGCGTTTCCGCTGGTGAAGGGCCTCTTTCTGCTGGTGTGGCAGGTGCAAGGTTCGAACTTGCGTAGGCTGAGCCGACGGTTTTACAGACCGCTCCCTTTGGCCACTCGGGCAACCTGCCGTGTCTTCCGCTCTCGCGGCGACAGACAGAAGAATAGCGGACTTCCGGGGTGCACGTGACACCGGTTTGTACCGCCCGGGGATCGCGGTCCCGGATTCCCGGGATGGTGGCAGGGTGGAGGGGTACGGGCCTGGTGGACTGCACTACGGGCCGATGCTGGCTAGGCTCGTGCGCTGGGTCCGTGTTCACGGGGGCGCGATGCGTGGTCGGCGAGCCTGGAGGCCGGGGCCGGACACCGCAGACATGCGTACGCAGCTGAGAGGATGTGCGTTTTGGCCGATTCGTCTTTCGACATCGTCAGCAAGATCGACCGCCAGGAGGTCGACAACGCGCTGAACCAGACCGTCAAGGAGATCGGGCACCGCTTCGACTTCAAGGGCACGGGGGCGAGCATCAGCTGGTCCGGGCAGGACAACATCGAGATCAAGGCGAACAGTGAAGAGCGGGCGAACGCCGCGCTCGACGTGTTCAAGGAGAAGGTGGTCAAGCGGGGTCTGTCGCTGAAGATCCTGGACGCGGGCGAGCCCAAGCTGTCGGGCAAGGAGTACCGCATGCTGGTGAGCCTCAAGGAGGGCATCGACCAGGAGAACGCCAAGAAGATCTCCAAGCTGATCCGCGACGAGGGGCCCAAGGGCATCAAGGCGCAGATCCAGGGCGAGGAGTTGCGGGTCAGTTCGAAGAAGAAGGACGACCTGCAGGACGTCATCTCCCTGCTCAAGGGCAAGGATCTCGACATCGCGCTGCAGTTCGTCAACTATCGCTAGGTCGTGAGGGCGGGGCGTTCCGGGGCGCGGTCTTCTTCCATCGGTCTTCTTCGTCGGTGTCTGTCCGCGCCCCGGCCCGCCGGCCGAGCACCTCATCCCTGTTCCCGCGCCTCGGGCCCAGGTCGAGCGAGCAGCTCACCCTTGCTCCTGGGCCTTGGCCCCAGGTCGGCCGAACGGGTGCCTTCGCCGGGCGGCCTCAGTCGAGCTGAGAGCGGAGGATGACCCGGCTTCGCGGATGCGGGTGAGGCGTAGGCTCGGGCCGCGTGACGATGATTCCCCTTCGGCGCTTCACCGCGCGGGTTCTGCCCATCGACGACCTGGACCGGGTTCTGCTGCTGTACGGGTTCGAGCCCGCGCGGCCCGATGAGCGTTTCTGGTTCACGATCGGCGGGGCGCTGGAGGCGGGTGAGACGCTCCAGGAGGCCGCCGCGCGTGAGCTGCGTGAGGAGGTCGGCATCCGGGCCGAGGTGAGCGAGTTCACCGGTCCGTACGGCACGAGCACGGTCGAGTTCTCGTTCGCCGAGTACGCCGTCACGCAGGATCAGACGTTCTTCGCGGTGCGGGTGGGCATGGCCGAGGTCTCGTTCGACGACATGGAGGAGATCGAGAAGGCCACCACCGTGGGTCATCGGTGGTGGAGCGCCGAGGAACTCGACGCCACGGACGAGGTCGTCCATCCTCCGGATCTGGCTCGCATACTCCGACACATCAAGGTCACTGGGGGCGGAGCACCCGCGTAGCGCCCGCGATCAGCGCGGTCGCCAGGATCCAGCCGGCGACGATCAGCCCGTACGCGAGCCCCTGCGTCCATCCGGCCGGGTCGAACATCTCCCGCTGCCCGAACGTGGGCAGCGGGAGCAGCAGGTCGAAGCTGTACGCGAACGAATCGAAGACCGGGGCCTCGTCCGGTTTGAGGGGACGTGGCGGGTTGAGGCCGAAGGCGACGGTGCCGGTGAGCAGCAGGAGGGCGAACCAGACCCCCGCCAGCCAGGGGCGGTGCCCGTAGCCGACCGTGACGTCGAGCAGCCGCCCCCACGTCCGCTGGCCCGGTCCCTGGGTGCGGCGTCTGGCGCGGAGCTTGGCGAGCTGGGCGCGCCGGGCGAGCCCGTCGTTGCCGTCGCGGAGGTACCAGGCGGCGAGCTGCTCGTACGGCTGCGGCCGGAAGCCTTCGGGGTCGCGGGCGACCCACTCGACGCGCCGCGTCACGCCGCTGCCGCGCAGCCGGTCGTACGTGAGGCCGTTGAGGCGCAGTTTCTCGGGCCAGGTGTCGGGATCGTCCTGGAGGGTGCCGACACGGGAGTAGGTGAGGTTGACGACGCCGTCGATGGGCGCGGCGGGCTTGAGGTAGAGCTCGCGTATCTCCGCGTGGCTGGCGTGCAGCGCGTACGGGGTGTCGGGGCTGCTCAGGACGCCGTTGACGGAGAGCGTGCCGCTGACCCGCGCGCCGCGCAGCCGGACGCAGCCCGTCGCCGTGAAGCCGCGCGAGAGGTGGACCGTGCCCTCGACCACCATGTCGTCGGCCCTGATCGCGTAGTCGCCGGGGTTGCGGACGGCCGCCCCCTCGAAGCTGAGGTCGCCGTTCACGCGGCTGCCGGCCAGGCGGACGCCGCCGGTGATGTCGGCGCCCCGGAACGTCGCGCCGCTCTCCACCACCATCGAGCCGGCCGACAGGGCCCACACGTCGTCGGCGGTCAGGCGGGTGCCTCCCAGCCACAGCCCGCTCTCGAACACGGCACGGGCCAGGCGCACGGTGCCGGTGATGTTCGAACCGGACAGGCTCAGGTGGCCGGCGACCCGCATGCCGCCGCCGCTGAAGCCCGGCAGCGCGCAGTCCGTCAGGCGTACGGTGCGGGTCGACGTGTTGGTGAAGAGCACGGGTTCGTCCAGGTGGCAGCCGCTGAGCACCAGTTCGTGCTCCACCCGCCCGCCGAGGATGGACAGGGAGCCGGTGATCCGCGCGCCGCATAACCGCACGGCCGCCACGGAGCCGGGCGCGGCCTCGCGCGCTCCCAGCAGCAGGGACGCGATCACACTGGCGCGGATCGTCCGGTCAGGGCCCCAGGTGTCGCCGTCCTTGGGGGCGTTCTCCCCCGCCGTCGCGCCGACGCCGGTCGTCACGGGGGCGAGCTCCACGGTTTCCCCGGTGGGGAAGGCGTTCCACAGCTTGCGCTCGGCCTCGCTGAGCCGGGGGGATCGGGCCATGGGGATGATTATGTCCGTCTGTTGGAGGTCAGCGTCGGTAGCCCGCCATGCGTTCCAGCCGGGCGACGCGCTCGGACGTGGGTGGGTGCGTGGAGAACAGCCGGCCGAAGCCCGAGCCGCTGAACGGGTTGGCGATCATCATGTGGGACGCCGAGGTGAGGCGGCTGTTCTCGGGGAGCGGCAGGCGGCGGGCGCCCATCTCGATCTTGCGGAGGGCGGAGGCGAGGGCCAGCGGGTCGCCGGTGAGCCGGGCCCCGGACTCGTCCGCCTGGAACTCCCGCGTACGGGAGATCGCCATCTGCACCATGCCCGCGGCCACCGGGCCCAGCACCATCATGAGCAGCGCCCCCACGAACCCGGGCCCCTCGTCGTCGTCCGAGCCGCCGAAGAAGACCGCCACGTAACTGAGCCAGGTGATCATCGTGGCCAGCGCCCCGGCCACGGACGAGACCAGGATGTCGCGGTTGTAGACGTGAGACAGCTCGTGCCCGATCACGCCGCGCAGCTCCCGTTCGTCCAGGAGCTGTGTCAGTCCGTACGTCACGCAGACGGCGGCCTTGCGCGGGCTCCGGCCGGTGGCGAACGCGTTCGGCTGCACCGTGGGCGACACGTACAGGCGCGGCATGGGCTGCCGGGCCTGCGTGGAAAGCTCGCGGACGATGCGGTACAGGGCGGGATGCTCGACCTCGCTGACCGGCCGCGCCCGCATGGCGGACAGGGCGATGCGGTCGGAGAAGAAGTAGGCGACGGCGTTGCCCGCCACGGCCAGCACGAACGCGACCTGGAGGCCGGTGCCGCCGCCCAGCCACGCACCCACGGTGAGGATCAGCGCCGACATGCCGCCCAGCAGGACGGCGGTGCGCAGGCCGTTGTGGTGCAAGGTCCCTCCCTTCGTGGTGGGGGTTCACCCGCTCCAACGACTATGGCGGGGTCCATCGTTCCCTGGCGTGCGCACATGAGGGCACAGCGCGACCGCGCCTGACGGCGCAGCGCGACGTCCGCCGCAGGTCAGCGAGCCTCGGGCAGGTGCATGTGGACGCTGGTGCCGCGGCCCGGCCCGGAGGCCAGAGTGGTCCGGCCGCCGGCCTCCTCCACCGCGCCGCGGGCGCTGCACAGGCCGAGGCCGGTGCCCTGCTCCCTGGTGGTGAAGAACGGCTCGAAGGCGTGCTCGGCCACCTCGGCCGGCATGCCGTGGCCGGTGTCGCGGACGGTGAGCCGGACCCGCTCGCCGCCCTCCGCCCGGGCCGTCTCGATGGTCAGCCGGCCGCCGTCGGGCATCGCGGCCAGCGCGTTGACCAGCACGTTGAGGAGCGCGTTCTCCAGCGGGGCCCGGTCGATGCCGACGGCGGGCAGCCCGGGAGACAGCCGGGTGTCGAGCTCGACGCCGCCCTCGAGCGTCGGGCGCACCAGGCTCGCCGTCTCCTCGACGACCGCGTTCAGATCGGTCGGGCCCGGCCGGTCCACGCGGGCCGGCGCCAGGAGCCGTCGGGCCAGGGCTTCGCCGCGCTCGGCCGCCTGGCGGATCCGCTCGACGTCGGCGCGGCCGGGAGCGTCCTCGGGCAGCGCGTCGAGGGCCAGCTCGGCGTGGCCCAGGATCACCCCGAGGAGGTTGTTGAGGTCGTGCGCGAATCCACCGGCCCGCCGCCCGAGGGACTCCAGCCGGTCGGCCTGACACGACCTCAGTACGGCCGGGGCGAGCAGGTGGAGCCGGTCGCCGGGCACGACGTCGCGGACGCCGGCCCGTACGAGCGTCGCGGCCCGCTCGCCGGCGATCGGCCCGGCGACCAGGACGATCGGGATGTCCAGGCCGGCCTCGCGCAGCACCCGGAGCGCGTCGAGCACGGTGAAGGACGGCGTCCGGTCGCCGGAGAGGACGACGTCCGGCGGCCGCCGCCCCAGCGCCTCCGTCATCGCCTCGGCGTTGTCCACCCGTTCGTGGGTGGCCCGTACCCCGTCGTGCTCCAGACGGGAGACGATGCGGCGAGCCTCGTCGTCATCGCTCCCGCACAGCAGAACGTGAATCGGGACCATCGCGCATGTCCCCTCCGTCTCCGAACCTGTAGCCCACACCGTGCACCGTGCGCACCCAGTGGCCGGACCGGGCGTCGTCACCGAGTTTGCGCCGCAGGTTGGCGATGTGGACGTCTATCACGTGGGCGTTGCCCGGCCAGTCGGTGTGCCAGATCGCCCGGGTCAACGTCTCGCGTGGCCATACCCGCCTGGGGTTAGAGGCGAACAGCGCCAGCAGGTCGAACTCGATGCGGGTCAGCGGCACGGGCCGGCCCGCCAGGTGCACCTCGCGGCTCTCCTCGTCCACGACCAGGTCGCCGAACTCGTGGACCCCCGCCCGTTCGGGAAAGGCGCTCTCCCGCTCGCGGCGGGGCCGCCGGAACATCGCCGCGACGCGCGCCGCCAGCTCCCGCGGCGAGAACGGCTTGGTCATGTAGTCGTCGGCGCCCACCTCCAGGCCGATGAGCCGGTCGGCCTCCTCCGTACGACCCGACACCATGATCACGTACGCGCTCGTCATCCCCCGCAGCCGCCGGCACACCTCGATGCCGTCCATGTCCGGCAGCATGAGGTCGAGCGTCACCAGGTCGGGCCGCCTCTGCGCGACCAGGTCCAGCCCCTCGGCCCCGGTGGCCGCCTCCGACACCTCGAAACCGGCCATCCGCAGGACCTCGCACAACAGCCGGCGCATCTCCGCGGTGTCCTCGATGACCAGCGCCCCCGGCCGTTCCACCACGCCATCACCTCGAGTCAGCCACCGATCGCCGGCGAGCGCGGTGGCGGCGCGGTCGCACGACCGTGACCCCGGCGATCCCTCCCCCGTTCAGGCCTCACTTACCGCAGCGAGCCGCCGCGAAACCGCCGCGCCGCGGATGCGACGCGCAGGTCGGTGAAGCAGGTCGTCGCGTCCTCGTTGTAGAGGCCGGCGTGGCCGCCCCGGTAGGGCCGTTCGCGGTCGTGGAAGCGGACCAGGTGGCGGCCGTCGACCTTGGCCGTGATCGTGGCGCCCACCTGGTGGACCTCGATCGTGTGCCACACGCCGAGCGCGTAGGACCGGGCGCCCGTCGCGAGGTAACGCTGGTTGCCCGGGTAGCCGGGGGTGACCTTGCCGAGCTCCCAGCCGTTGGGTTTGGGCACGAGGTAGTAGAAGTGGTCGTCGTCCGTGTAGTGCCACACGACCCAGGCGACCTCCCAGGCGTTGGGCGTGGGGCGCCGTAGCTGGTGCAGGGTCCTGGCCCGTACGCGGATCCGGACGTCCGTGTAGCGGCCGGTGGTCAGGGCCAGCGCGGCGTGCGTCTCGGCCGGGGCTCGCGCGGGCCGCGGTGACAGCCGCCACACCCACCGGCCGCCGTCCTGGTACGTGCACGCCCTGCCGTACCCGTCGTACGCCAGGGACAGCCCCGCTCGGATGGTCCCCTCCGCCCACGGGACGCAGGGGGCGGGCGCGGCGGGCGCCACCGGGAGGGCGAGCAGCGCGACGGCGTCGGCAACGACTTCGCCGACTACCACTCCTGGCTGGAGCGCCACGGCGTCGACTGCGGCTCGGTGCACGTCTCCGAGACCCGCCACACGG